>NZ_JBIVVI010000523.1:0-5997 GCF_044757675.1 Kitasatospora sp. NPDC091257 | reverse complement strand
CCCTCGGCACCCCGTGCATACCCCCGCTCAACAGGGATCAAAACGTTCAGCTGCCGGGAAACTGCGCAACGTGACCGACCCGCTCCGGTGGCGGCCCCCGGCCGCCGCTCTGCCAGACTGGGGACAGTGCCGACCGGCCCGGAGGAGTGAGCAGACGTGAGCAGCCAGAGCACCGACCCCGGCGACGTGTACGTCAAGGCCGGGGCGATCGTCTTCGGTGTCGGCGCACTCGCCACCCTGGTCACCTTCGTCCCGCTGTTCCTGCACCTGACGCCGCTGCCGACGGCGGCCTACTGGCTGAGCATGCTGATGCCGGCCGGTTTCCTGGCCGCGCTGACCGGGCTGCTGCTGAACGCGCGGTCCCAGCGCCGCCGGAGCGCGCCCGTCGAGTCCTGAGGACGGCCGGGACGGCCGCCGAGGACCGGCTGCGGGCCGCGCGGACCGCTACGGGCTCGCCTGACCGCTACGGGCCGCTGCGGGTCGGCGCTAGCGTTCGGCCAGGTGCGCGGCGAGCCAGTCCGGGAAGTCGGTGAGGTCCGCCAGCACCACGTCCGCACCCGCCTCGCGCAGCTCCTGCGCGCTGTACGGGCCGGTGGGCACGCAGACCGCGACGGCGTCCGCGTGCCGGGCGCCCCGGATGTCGCCCAGGTGGTCGCCGACGTAGACGCTCGCGCCGTGCTCGCGCAGCGCCTCGCCCTTGGTCTCCGCCCACAGGTCGCCGATCACGGTGTCCGCGGCCAGCCCGGCGTGCTCCAGGTGGAGGCGGGCGTTCGGCTCGTACTTGCCGGTGATCACCGCGACCCGGCCGCCGTGGGCGCGGACCGCCTCGACGGCGGCGTGCGCGCCGGGCAGGGCCACGGTCGGGGCGAAGGCGTGGTCGCGGTAGAGCTCGCGGTAGCGGTCGGCGACCCGCTCCACGTCGGCCTCCGGGAACCAGTTGCGGATCTCGTCCAGCAGCGGCGGGCCCAGCCGGGTGACCACCAGGTCGGCGTCGACGTAGGTGCCGGTCTCGGCGGAGAGCGCCAGGTAGGTGGCGCGGATACCCGGCCGGGTGTCCAGCAGCGTCATATCGAGGTCGAAGCCGACGGTGAGCGGAGCGGGTGGGGTCGCGGACATACCGTCAGGCTACCCAACCGGCGCCGCGGACCACGAGGCGATTTGCCCGGGCTTCTCAGCTGAACTTAGGTTTACCTGAGTTGTCTGCGGAGAGGGCCCATGACCGACACCAGCGCACCGCCCGGCGCACCGCCCGGCTCGCCGTACCGCGCGCCTCGGCGCCGAGCACTGTGGCTCGCCGCCGCCCTCGCCGTCCTGGCCGCCGCAGTGCTGCTGAGCCTGGCGGTCGGCAGCCGGACCATCCCGTTCGGCGACACGCTCGACGCCCTGCTGCACGGCGGCGACACCGCCAACGCCGTGGTGATCCGCGAGCTGCGGGTGCCGCGCACCGTCGTCGGCCTGGCCGTCGGCGCCGCGCTCGGCCTGGCCGGGGCCGTCATGCAGGGCCTGACCCGCAATCCGATCGCCGACCCCGGCATCCTCGGCGTCTCCCAGGGCGCGGCGGCCGGCGTGGTGGTCGCCATCTCCGGCTTCGGTGTCTCCACCCTCACCGGGTACGTCTGGTTCGGCTTCGTCGGCGCCGTGATCGCCACCGCGCTGGTGTACGGGCTTGCCGGGCGCGGCCGGGGCGGGGCCACGCCGATCAAGCTGGCGCTGGCCGGCTCGGCGACGTCCGCCTTCATCGCCTCGCTCAACACCCTGGTGCTGACCACCGACGCGGCCACCATGGACCAGTTCCGCTTCTGGCACGTCGGCTCGCTCTCCGGGCGGACCTCGGACGTGGCCTGGCAGCTGCTGCCGTTCCTGGCCGTCGGCACGGTGCTGGTGGTCGCGGTGGCGCGCGGACTGGACGCGCTGGCGCTCGGCGACGACACCGCGAAGGGGCTGGGCGCCAAGACCGGCCTGGTCCGGGCGGTCGGCGCGCTCGGCGCGACCGTCCTGACCGGTTCCGCGGTCGCGGCGGCCGGTCCGATCGCCTTCGTCGGCCTCGCCGTCCCGCACGCGGCCCGTGCGGTGGCCGGCGCCGACCACCGCTGGATCCTCGCCTTCTCCGCCGTCCTCGGCCCGGCACTGCTGCTGCTCGCCGACACCCTCGGCCGGGTCCTGTTCCCGCCGTCCGAGGTCCCGGCGGGCGTGATGACGGCCCTGGTCGGGGTCCCGGTGCTGGTGGCCCTGGTCCGCCGCCGGAAGGTGGTGGCCGCATGAGTTCCGTCCCCCTGCGCGGGTACTCCGTCGTCCGGGCCGGACGGGCGTCGTTCCTGCTGCACCGGCGCTCGGTGGCCGTCGCCGTCGGGCTGCTGGTGGCGCTGGCGGCGACCGTGGTGGCCTCGCTCTGCCTGGGCGAGTCCACCGTCCCGCCGGGCGAGGTGGTCAAGGTGGTGCTCGGACGGCCCAGCCCGCACGAGCTGGTGGTCGGCGAGTTCCGGCTGCCCCGGGTGGTGGTCGGGCTGCTGGTCGGCCTGGCGCTCGGGCTGGCCGGGGCGCTGATCCAGACCGTCGCCCGCAATCCGCTGGCCAGCCCCGACGTGGTGGGCGTGACCTGGGGCGCGACCGCGACCGTGGTCGGCCTGATGGCGTACGGCGTGGTCGGCTCGACCGGCCAGGCCCCGTACGCGGCGGTGGCCGGCGGGCTGATCGCCGGGCTGCTGGTGTACGCGCTGGCCTGGCGGCGCGGCCTGCACGCGCAGCGCTTCGTGCTGATCGGCATCGGCATCAGCGTCGCGCTGTCCTCCCTCACCTCCGTCTTCCTGACCAAGGGCGACGGCTTCCAGGCCCAGGCCGCCAAGGTCTGGATGACCGGCAGCCTGAACGGCGCCGGCTACGACCAGGCCGGATGGCTCGCCCGGGTGCTGCTCGCCGCCCTGCCGGTCGCGCTGTGGGCCGCCCGCGCCCAGCGGTCGATCTCCTTCGACGACGCCACCGCCGTCGGCCTCGGCCTGCGCCTGGACCGGATCCGCCTCGGCATGGCGCTGCTGGGCATCGTGCTGGCCTCGTGCGCGGCCGGGGCCGCCGGGCCGGTGGACTTCGTCGCGCTGATGGCCCCGCAGATCGCGCTGCGGCTGGCCCGCTCGGCGCAGATCCCGCTGTTCTGCTCGGCGCTGACCGGCGCGCTGGTGGTGGTCCTCGCCGACCTGATCGCCCGGCGGCTGCTCGCTCCGACGGAGCTGCCGGTGGGCGTGGTGACCGGCATGGTCGGCGCCCCGTACCTGATGTGGCTGCTGATCCGATCCCGCCGTGGAGGTTCCTGATGTCCGCTCACCGTCTGGAGGCCCGGGGCCTCACCCTGGCCTACGAGGCGCGCACGGTCGTCGAGGGCCTGGACGTGGCCGTTCCGGACGGGCGGGTGACGGTGATCGTCGGCCCGAACGCGTGCGGCAAGTCGACCCTGCTGCGGGCCCTCGGCCGGCTGCTGAAGCCGGTCCGGGGCGCGGTGCTGCTGGACGGCGAGGAGCTGGCGCGGATCCCGACCAAGCGGATCGCCCAGCGGCTCGGCCTGCTGCCGCAGTCGCCGACCGCCCCCGAGGGCATCTCGGTGGCGGACCTGGTCGCGCGCGGCCGCCAGCCGCACCAGAGCTGGTGGCAGCAGTGGTCGCCGGAGGACGAGGCGGCGGTCGCCGAGGCGCTGGAGCGCACCTCCACCGCCGAACTGGCCGAGCGGAGCATGGACGAGCTGTCCGGCGGCCAGCGCCAGCGCGCCTGGATCGCGATGGCGCTCGCCCAGGGCACCGACATCCTGCTGCTGGACGAGCCGACCACCTACCTGGACATCGCGCACCAGGTGGAGGTGCTGGACCTGGTCCGCCGGCTGAACGTCGAGCGCGGTCGGACGGTCGTCGCGGTGCTGCACGACCTCAACCAGGCCGCCCGGTACGCGGACCACCTGGTGGCGATGCGGGACGGCCGGGTGGTGGCGCAGGGCCCGCCCGGGGACGTGGTGACGGCCGAGCTGGTGCGGGAGGTGTTCGGACTGGACTCGGTGGTGGTGCCGGACCCGGTGACCGGCACCCCGCTGGTCGTGCCGGGCGCCCCGTGGGCGGCGCTCACCCCGGACGGCGCTCCCGCTTAACGGCACTTTAGCTGCCATTTCGGACATAATCGACGGCGCCCCGACCCGCCCGCGCCGCCAGAGGACCGCCGATGCCCCGGATCTCCCGCCGCACCCTCCTGACCGGCCTCGGCGCGGGCGCGCTCGCGGCGGCCGCCGGCTGCACCACCGGGCACCCGGCCCCGGGGACCGCGGACGGCCTCGCCACCGGCGCCTGGCCGTCCCCGGCCCCGGTGCCGCCGGTGACGGTGAACGCCGCCACCGGCCCGGTCGTGGTGCCGGGCGCGCCGATGCGGGTGGTCGTGCTGGACACCGACGTGCTCGACTCCGCGCTGACCCTCGGCATCACCCCGGTCGGCGCCGCGCTGCCGGGCCGCGACACCAGCTACCCCGAGTACTGGCCGGCCTCCCGGACGGCCGGGATCCGGCTGGTCGGCCCGGCCGGCGCACCCGACCTGCCGACCGTACGGGCCCTGCGGCCGGACCTGATCCTCTCCAACCAGACCCGCGACGGCGACCGCTACGAGCAGCTGCGGGAGATCGCCCCCACCGTGCTCACCCAGACGTCCGGGGCGCCGTGGAAGGCCGACTTCCAGCTGCACGCCCAGGCGCTGAGCCGGGAGGCGGCCGGGGCGGCCTTCGCCGGCGCGTACCAGAAGCACGCCGGACAGGTCGCGCAGGCGCTGGCGGCGGCGAAGCTGTCGGGGCGCAAGGTGAGCCTGGTGCGGTTCGTGGAGGGCGGCGGCATCCGGCTGTTCGGGCGGCAGAGCTTCCCCGGGACGGTGCTCTCCGACGCCCAGATCGGCCGGCCCGACGCGCAGAACGTCGACCAGTCGGACTTCGCGATCCCGCCGGACCAGCTCGCCCGGGCCGACGGTGACCTGCTGCTGTACGCCACGTACGGCGATCCGGAGCTGTCGGGCGCCACCGCGGCACTCGCGAGCCCGGGGTGGCGGGCGCTGGGAGCCGTCAAGGGGCACCGGGCGTTCCCGGTGGACGACCAGCTGTGGTTCCAGGGGATCGGGTACACCGGGGCCAACTACGTGCTGGACGAGCTGCAGCGCTTCCTGGGGGCGTAGCCGGGGTCCGGCGCGCCCCCGCGTAACGGGCCGGGGAGACGCCGACGGCCGCGGTGAAGTCCCGGGTGAGGTGCGCCTGGTCGGCGTAACCCAGCTCGGCGGCGAGCGCGGCCAGGTCCAACCCGCCGTCCGTACCGGCGCGTTCGGCGGCCTCGTGGAGACGGGCACGGCGCAGCACCCACTTCGGGGAGGCGCCGACGTACTCGGCGAACAGACGCTGGAGACGGCGGACGGTCAGGCCCGACTCGGCGGCCAGCTCGTCCACCCGGCGAAGGTCCGGTGTGCGGGTGATCCGGTCCACCACGGCGGCGACCTCGGCGGCGACCGGGTCGGGCGCGGGCAGCCGGGGGCGGAGGAAGGCGTCGGCGAGCGCGGCCGGATCGCCGGGCGCCCCGAGGACCTCCGCGTTGAACCGGTCGGCCCCGGGCCCGAAGTACTCGGCGGCGGGCACGGAACGGTCGGCGAGCCCGCTCACCGGGTGCCCGGCGAAGGCGCGGAAGGCGCCGGGACGGAACCGCGCGCCCAGCACGTGCCCGGCGCCCTCCAGCCGGCGGACGAAGAGCGAGCGGTCCACCCCGTACACCCGCGCCCCCGGCGCCTCGAAGACCAGGTGGACGTTGGGGTGGGCGAGCACCTTCTGCTCGTACGGCGGCAGGCCGTGCAGGTCCCAGCGGACCAGCCAGTAGTACTCGACGAACACCGCCACGGCCGGGTCGGGCGCGAGCCGGTCCACGGTGATCAGCTCCGCCGCCCGGGCGGGGTGGAGCACGCCCCGGCCGAGGTCGGGGGCGTCCGGGGAGGCCGGGGAGTCCATGC
>NZ_JBIVVI010000522.1:0-6004 GCF_044757675.1 Kitasatospora sp. NPDC091257 | reverse complement strand
CGTTCAGGGGGCCGTGCGGCGCCGTGGGGTCAGGGGCAGCGCACGACCTGGCCGGCGTAGGCCAGGCCCCCGCCGAAGCCGAAGAGCAGGACCGGGTCGCCGGGCGAGAGCTCGCCGCGCTCGACCAGCTTGGAGAAGGCCAGCGGGATGGAGGCGGCCGAGGTGTTGCCCGAGTGGACCACGTCCCGGGCCACCACCGCGTCCTCGCCGAGCCCCAGCTTGCGGGCGATCGTGTCGATGATCCGCAGGTTGGCCTGGTGCGGGACGAAGCCCTTCAGCTCGGACGGGTCGATCCCGGCCCGCTCGCAGGCCTGGCGGGCCAGCGGGGCGAGCTGGGTGGTGGCCCAGCGGAAGACCGCCTGGCCCTGCTGGCTGATCACCGGGTCCCAGCCGGTGATCACCACGGCGTCGCCCCGCTCCGGCTCGGAGCCCCAGACCACCGGCCCGATGCCGGGCTCGCCGCCCTCCTCCTGGGCCTCGATCACCGCGGCGCCGGCGCCGTCGCCGAAGATCACGCAGGTGGAGCGGTCGGTCCAGTCGAGCGTGTCGGACATCCGCTCGGCGCCGATCACCAGGGCGCGGCGGGCCGAGCCGGCCCGGATCGCGTGGTCGGCGGTGGCCAGGGCGTACGAGAAGCCGGAGCAGACCGTGTTGATGTCGTACGCGGCGGGCGAGCGCACGCCCAGCCGGGCGGCCACCGCGGCGGCGGTGTTGGGGCTGCGCTCGATCGCGGTGCAGGTGGCGACCACGACGAGGTCGATCTCCTCGGCGGTCCGGCCGCTGTTGGCGAGGGCCTTCTGCGCCGCCTCGGTGGCGAGGTCGACCAGGCTCTCCTCCTCGGCGATGTGCCGGGTGCGGATGCCCACACGGGTGCGGATCCACTCGTCGTCGGTGTCGACGAGCCCCGCCAGGTCGGCGTTGGAGAGGACCTTGGGGGGCTGGTAGTGCCCGAGTGCCACAATGCGAGAACCGCTCATACTGCCATGGAACCGGGTTACCCGCTGGTCAGCATGGTATGACCGGCGACAGGATCCGCCCCCTCGATCTGTAGGAGGTGGACAAGGGGCCTTGGGGGGCCCGGGTTCCGCGTACGCCGAGGTCAGGCGGCCAGCGCGGCGGTGTCGCCCATCACGATGACCGGGTGGGCCGCCGGGTCCAGGGTGCGGATCAGCTGGGCCATCTTGTCCTCGGGGATCGACACGCAGCCGTGGGTCGGGCCGTCGTGGTCCACGTGGAGCCAGATGCCGCCGCCCTTCTTGGAGCCCATCGGGCGGCGCGTGTCGAGCGGGGAGTTGCCGGCGACGCGGTTGTAGTTGATCGCGACCACGTAGTCGAAGGAGCCGGCCAGCTGGTCCCCGAAGAAGCCCGTGCCGGAGACCACGAAGCTCGGGTCCTTGTCGTACGGGAGCTTGCTGCCCGGGTCCGCCTTGCGGCCGCCCGCGTCGGTGAGGTTGAACACGCCGATCGGGCTGCGCAGGTCGCCCTCGTTGTGGTCGGTGGTCCAGCCGTTCTTGCCGTTGTGGCCCTGCCAGGTCTCGCCGGCCAGCCAGCGGCCCTCGGAGGTGCGGGTCCAGAGGGTGACGGCGTTCTTGTCGGTGTTCTTGTCCTGGCCGGAGGCGACCACGACCTGGGTGGTCTCGGCGGGTATCTGCGCGGTGAACTTCGCGCCGAGGCCGGGTATCGCGGCGACCGAGCCGTCCGTACGGGTCTGGCTGCGGTCGGCGGCCGGGGCCGCGGCCTGCCGGTCGGAGGCGGCCTGGGCGGCCGCGGGGGCCGGGCCGGGCTGGTCGGGCTTGCTGACGCCCTCCGGGCCGGGGCCGTCGGCGGCGGTGATGCCGGGCTTGGCGCCGTCCTGGCCGACGGCGTACCAGCCGGCGGTGGCGGCGACCAGCAGCGCGGTGCCGGCCATCACGGCCTTGCCGTGACGTTTCTGCTTGGCCTTGCGCCGCCGTCCCCGCGCGGCCGTCCGGCCACCCGCCACGGGCGCGGCGGCGAGCACCACGGGCGCGGCCTCGTAGCGGGCCTCGGACGCGGGTTCGTGGACGGGCTCGTGACGGGCGTCGGGCACGGGCTCGTAGCGGGCCTCGGGAACGGCTTCGTGAACGGGCTCGGCCCGGTAGACGGACTCGGCCTCGTAGCCGGGCTCGGCCGGGTACTGGACAGGCTCGGCCTCGTACGGCTGGAACGGCTGCCGGTACGCCTCGTAGTACCCGTCGGGGGCCTGCTCGTACGGCTGGTACTGGCCGTAGTAGGCGTCCTGCTGAACCGGCTGCTGGTACGGCTGGAAGCTCTCGTACTGCTGCTGCGGCATCAGGTCGACCGGCTCCTGCGTCGGCTGGTACGGCGGGTACGCGGTGGCACGATCAGAACCGGACATGCCGTCGATCCTGCCAAACGCCGTACCCGTTGGTAAACCCGGGCCCCGTGCGGAGGCCGTGAAGACAACCGCCGCCCGGGCCGACGGACGGCCGGGGCGGCGGAGGACTTCACGGACCGGAACGGGGTCAGAGGCGCATCGCCTGCGGGGACTCACGGCGCATCGGGTCCGGGCCGTCGTACTCGCGGATGACCTCGTAGCGGGTGTTGCGCTCCACCGGGCGGAAGCCCGCGTCGCGGATCAGCCCGAGCAGGTCGTCGCGGCCGAGCTTGTTCGGGGTGCCGAAGTTGTCCGCGTCGTGGGTGATCTTGTACTCGACCACCGAGCCGTCCATGTCGTCCGCGCCGTGGCTGAGCGCCAGCTGGGCGGTGGCGACGCCGTGCATCACCCAGAAGACCTTGACGTGCGGGACGTTGTCGAAGAGCAGCCGGGAGACCGCGAAGGTCTTCAGCGCCTCGGCGCCGGTGGCCATCTCGGTGCGGGCCATCAGCTTGTTGCGCACGACGCCGTCCTTGGAGTCGTGGAAGTCGTGCTGGTAGCGCAGCGGGATGAAGACCTGGAAGCCGCCGGTCTCGTCCTGGAGCTCGCGCAGCCGCAGCACGTGGTCCACCCGGTGGCGGGGCTCCTCGATGTGGCCGTACAGCATGGTGGCCGGCGTCTTGAGGCCCTTGCTGTGCGCGAGGCGGTGGATCCGCGACCAGTCCTCCCAGTGGGTGTCGTGGTCGACGATGTGCTGGCGGACCTCCCAGTCGAAGATCTCCGCGCCGCCGCCGGTCAGCGACTCCAGGCCAGCGTCGATCAGCTCGTCCATGATCTCGTCGGCGGACAGGCCGCTGATCTTCTCGAACCAGTGGATCTCGGTGGCGGTGAAGGCCTTCAGCGAGACGTTCGGCAGCGCCGCCTTCAGCTCCCGCAGCGAGCGCGGGTAGTAGCGCCACGGCAGGGTCGGGTGCAGGCCGTTCACGATGTGCAGCTCGGTGAGGGACTCGCTCTCCATCGCCTTGGCGAGGCGGACGGCCTCCTCGATGCGCATCGTGTACGCGTCCTTCTCGCCCGGCTTGCGCTGGAACGAGCAGTACGCGCAGGACGCGTTGCACACGTTGGTCATGTTGAGGTGGCGGTTGACGTTGAAGTGGACGACGTCGCCGTTCTTCCGCGTCCGCACGTGGTGGGCCAGCCCGCCCAGCCAGGCCAGGTCGTCGCTCTCGTAGAGCGCGATCCCGTCCTCGCGGGTCAGCCGCTCACCCGCGTAGACCTTCGCCTCCAGCTCGCGCTTGAGCCCTGCGTCCATGCGGTGACCCGCCTCCTCCGACATTCGATTCCTTGCCGGAATGAGCGTACGCCTATGCCGAGAGCAGCTCGGCGAGCAGTGTCGGGTCGATGTTGCCACCGCTGACCACGGCCGCCACCGCCTGGCCCCCGGTCTCGGCGGCGCGGTGGAAGTAGGCGGCCGGGGCGACCGCCCCGGAGGGCTCGGCGACCAGCCGGCCGCGGCGGGCCAGCACCGCCACGGTGGCGCGGATCTCGTCCTCGGTGACGGTGACGATGTCGTCCACGTAGGCGGTGACGTGCTCGAACGGCAGCACGCCGAGCGACGGGGTGCGCAGCCCGTCCGCGATGGTCCGGTAGGTGTCGGCGACCGGCCACTCGACCCGGCGGCCGGCCCGCAGGCTGGCCCGGGCGTCGGCGGCCAGCTCGGGCTCCACGCCGATCACCCGGATGCCGGGGCGGGTGAGCTTGAGCGCGGCCGCCGTCCCGCCGATCAGGCCGCCGCCGCTGACCGGCACCAGGACGGTGTCCAGCTCGGCCGGGGCGTCCTCGGCGATCTCCAGGCCGACCGTGCCCTGGCCCGCGATGATGAACGGGTCGTCGTACGGCGGGACCCAGACGTAGCCGTGCTTCCCGGCCAGCTCGGCGGGCAGGGTGTCCCGCTCCTCCGGCGCGACCAGGATCACCTCGGCGCCGAACGAGCGGGTGGCCTCCACCTTCACCGCGGGCGAGGTGTCCGGCATCACGATCACGGCCTTGATGCCGAGCGTCCGGGCCGCGTACGCCACCGCCTGCGCGTGGTTGCCGCTGGACTGGGCGACCACGCCCCGGGCGCGCTCGTCCTCGGTGAGCGCGGCCAGCCGGTTGTAGGCGCCGCGGGTCTTGAACGCCCCGGTCGGCTGGAGGTTCTCGGGCTTCAGCCAGAGCCGCCGTTCCCCCTCGGCCGCCCAGGGAGCGGGAACCAGTGGGGTGCGCACGGCGACCCCCGCGATCCGCTGCCGAGCCGCCCGCAGCTCCTCCAGACCGACCAGCGCCATGCGTCACTCTCCTACAGGAGGAAGTTCACTCACCCGGTTTTCCCACTTCGTGGAGAGTACGACGGTGGTGCGGGTTCGGGCCACGCCCTTCGTGCCCGAGATCCGCTTGACCACCGATTCCAGGCCGGCCACGTCGGCCACCCGGACCTTCAGCATGTACGAGTCGTCACCGGCGATGAACCAGCAGTCCTCGACCTCGTTGAGGTCCTTCAGCCGGAACGCCACGTCCTCGTGGTCCGCAGCGTCGGTGAGCTGAAGGCCGATCAGGGCCGTCACGCCGAAGCCGAGCGAGGCCGGGTTGACCGTCGCCCGGTAGCCGGTGATGACCCCGGCCTGCTCCAGGCGGTTGATCCGGTCCGTGACGCTCGGGCCGGAGAGCCCGACCAGGCGGCCCAACTCGGCGTAGGACGCGCGGCCGTTCTCCCGGAGCGCCTGGATGAGCTGTCTGTCCACCGTGTCCATATACCGTCCGCGTCCTTCCGAACCTCGCCAGACCCACAGATCATTATCCGGATTCAAAGGCGCCCTGCGCCGACCGACCCGGATATCGCAGAGAAGATACTCTCCCGCCCCCGGTCTCCTTACTCCCCCTCAGCCGGAGCGCCGTCACCGCCGGCCGTCCTGCGGGCGGCCGCGCCCAACTCCCCTTCCCAACGCAGGTACAGGGAATGCGGCACGTCGACGGCGTCCAGCACCCGCCCGGCCACGAAGTCCACGAGCTCGCGCACGGTGGAGCCGCCGGCGTAGAAACCGGGCGAAGCGGGCAGGACGACCGCCCCCTGCGCGTCGAGCTCCACCAAGTGCTTCAACGTCACCCCGTTGAGTGGTGTCTCGCGCACGCAGACGACGAGCGGGCGGCGCTCCTTGAGGGTGACGCTGGCCACGCGCTGCAGCAGGTCCTTGCTCAGGCCGAGCGCGATCCCGGCCACCGCGCCGGTGGTCGCGGGCACCACGAGCATGCCCTTGGCCGGGTAGGAGCCGCTGGACGGGCCGGCCGCGAAGTCCCCGGCGGGCCAGTAGCGGACGTCGTCCAGGCCCCGGTCGCTCCCGAGCCAGGCGGCCAGGTCGGCGCGCCAGTGGGCGTCCCGGAAGGAGATGCCGGTCTCGTCCAGGATGGTGAGCCGGGCGGCGCGGCTGACGATCAGGTCCACCGCCTCGCCGGCGGCCAGCAGCGCGCGGATCACCGAGGCCGCGTACGGCGTCCCCGACGCGCCCGAGACCCCGACCACCCACGGCTGACGCTTCGCAGTTCCCATGGGGCAATTCTGACCCGCCTCGACCTGCGCGTTCGGCCCGGGCCGGCCGGGAGGGGGTCCAGGAG
>NZ_JBIVVI010000521.1:0-6018 GCF_044757675.1 Kitasatospora sp. NPDC091257 | reverse complement strand
CCCTCGCCCGCTTGCCCGTACCCGGTCGGCCCCGCTTAGGCACTTCCGCTCCTTGCCACCCCTGGCGGCCTCCGGCCACCGCTCGATCTCGGGTTACACCTTGCCTGATCGAACAGCCGGACGCACATGTACGCGGCGTCCCGTGGCCGGAGCGGCGGACGCCTACCCGGCGCGGTGGCGGGTGGCGGACGCCGCGCCGGAGCGGCGCGCCCGCAGCAGCTCGATCGCCACCGGGATCACCGAGACCAGCACGATGCCGACCAGGATGGCCTCGATGTTGTCCCGGACGAACGGGATCTGCCCCAGGAAGTAGCCGAGCACGGTGACGCCGCCGCCCCACAGCACGCCACCGACCAGGTTGAACACCACGAAGCCGCGGTAGTTCATCCTGCTCACCCCGGCGACGATCGGGGTGAAGGTGCGCACGATCGGCACGAAGCGGGCCAGCACGATCGCCTTGGGGCCGTGCCGGTCGAAGAAGGCGGCGGCCTTCTCGACGTTCTCCTGCTTGAAGACCCGGGAGTCGGGACGGCGGAAGAGGCTCGGGCCGACCTTGCGGCCGAAGAGGTAGCCGACCTGGTCCCCGGCCACCGCGGCGACCACGATCAGCGCGCAGACCAGCCAGAGCGGCTGGTGCAGGTAGGTGCCGCCGGCCACCAGCAGGCCGGTGGTGAACAGCAGCGAGTCACCCGGCAGGAAGAAGCCGATCAGCAGACCGGACTCGGCGAAGACGATGGCCAGGATGCCGATCAGGCCGAAGGTGGAGATCAGGGTGGTCGGATCGAGCCAGGACGGGCCGAGGGCGAGGCTGGTCACGGTGCGGGCACTCCGGGAGGTCGAGTCTTGGCAATGAAACAGTAAAGCATTGACAAAGACTCGGCTGGAGGCGGAATGGTTCCCGGGCCGGCCCGCACACGGCGGAGCGCGCGGCACGGCCGGGAACGCGCGCGGCCCCGGCGGGGGCCCGGAGGGGCCGGCCCGCCGGGGCCGCGCGGTCGAGGACGGTCAGAGCCCGTAGCGCTCGACGATCTCCTCGTGCCGGGCGGGGGCCGTGCCGGCCGCCTTGGCCAGCTCCGCCCAGGCGAGCGGGTGGGCCCAGCCGTCGGTCAGCCGCAGCAGCAGGGCGTCGGCCTCGGCGGCCGAGGCGGTCGGCGGGACGCCGAGGGCCGCGTAGACACCGGGCAGGGTGTCGCCGCCGTCCGCCGGGTCGGTGATCCGGTACTGGTCCCCGCTGTACACCCAGACCGCGTACCCCGCCCCGTGCAGCTCCTCCCGCAGGGCCGACCACGGCTCGTCGCCGGGCCAGCCGCCGTCGATCCAGTAGGTGGTGTACCCGGCCGGGTCGAGCAGGGTGAGCAGCTCGAACACCGGACGCCAGCGCTGCCGCTCCTCCTCGGGCGCGTCCTCGGCCGGCGGGCGCTCCAGCAGGGCCGGGGCGAAGACCACCACGTCGCCGTGGTTGAGCGTCAGGTCGTCCCCGAGCACGGGCAGGATGCGGGCGGTGGCCGGGCCGGTCCGCAGGGCGGGCAGGTCGGACGTCGCGCCGTTGGTGCGGGTGGCCCGGACGGTGACCAGCTGCCACTCCTCGTCCACCGGGCCCTCGGGCTCGTCGAACTCGATGTCGAGCAGCGCGCCGGTGGAACGGACCACCGCCCAGTCCCGGTTGGCGGTGGCCGCGGTGATCAGGTGCCACAGGTCCGGCTCCCGGACCGCCCGGTGGCCGTCCTCCTCGGCGGAGTCCTCGGCGGTGTCCGCGGCCGGCGCCGCGCGCTCCAGCAGTTCCAGGTACATCCGCTGCGCGGTGGCGTGGTCGCCCAGCTCGGTGGCGGCGTGGGCGGCGAGGCGACGGGTGTTGATCACCTCGTCGTCCAGCACCAGGATCGCCCGGCACTGCTCCAGCGCCTCGGCCCAGCGGCCCTCGGCGGCGGCCCAGCGGGCGCGTATCCAGTGCCCGTCGGCCGGGGCGGAGACGGCCACCCGGTCGGCGAGGCGGCGGATGCCCTCGGCGTCCCGGGCCTCGATCAGCATCTCGCCGAGCGCGCCGGTCAGCTCGCGGTCGGCCGGGTCGTCCTCCAGGTACCGCCACAGCAGGTCGGCCGCGGCGCGGGCGTGGCCGAGGCCGCCCAGCACGGTGGCCAGGAGCACCGCCAGTCCGGTGGCGCCGGCCTGCTCACCCCGGTACCGGTCCAGGGCGACGGAGAGCAGGTCGGCGCCGGTCTCGTAGGGCACCCGGACCTCGGCCAGGTGCGCCGTCAGCTCGCCCGGCGGGACGGGCAACTCGGGCTCCGGCAGTGCCTCGGCGGCCGCGCGCAGCGCCGCGACCTGCTCCGACACGCCGTCGGTGCGCCGCAGCCGGGTGAGCTTGCGCTCCCCGGTCGCGGCGAGGGTGAGCGCCACCGTACGGGCACCGCGGGCGAGCGCGAGCCGCCCCGCCGCCAGCAGCAGGTCCACGCACGGGCGGTGCGCGCCGACGCCGTCCAGGTAGCCGACCCAGCCGGCCAGGACGGCGCCCAGTTCGGCGTCGTTCTCCCGGGCCCCGGCCGCGACCAGCAGCTCGACCGTCTGCGTCCAGGCGGTGCGCAGGTCGGCGTGCCGTTCGGCCTCGGCCCGCTCGGGCAGCAGGGCGAGCGCCTCCTCGGTGCGGCCGAGCGAGGCGAGCGCGCGGGCCCGCAGCAGGGCGCCCCAGCGCTGGTCGCGCTCGTCCAGCCGGCGCCCCTGCGTCTGCTCGGCCCGCTCGGCCGTCGCCAGCAGCTCCAGCACCTCCTCGTGCCGGCCCAGCAGGTGCAGGGTGCCGGCCCGGGCCTGGTGGAAGCGGAGCGAGACCGGCTGGCCGGCCGCCCGCATCCGGTTGGCCGCGGAGTCCAGGTGGTCCAGCGCCTCGGCCGCCCGGCCGTCGTCCTCCAGGGCGTCGGAGTACTCGCGGGACAGGCAGTCGTAGCAGGCCCGGTCGGGCTCGATCCGGTCCAGCGTCTCGCCGACCACGGCGAGCCGCTCGGCCACGTACCCCGGCCCGTCGACCCGGGCGTGGCAGATCGCGAAGTCCTGCACCACGCAGACGGACTGCGGGCAGTTCGCCGTCTCCTCCCGGTGCGCGAAGTCCAGCAGGTCGACCGCCTCGGGCAGCACCGCCTCGCCCTGCTGGCGCTTGTTCAGCAGGTTCTGCATCCGCCAGTGCCGCAGGTAGACCTCGACCCAGGGCAGGCCGAGCGCCCGGGCGGCGGCCACGGCCTCCGGGTAGAGCGCGTCGAGCTGCTCGTTGCGCCCCTCGGTGGCGTGCTCGGGCAGCTCGACGATGGCGTCGGCCAGCCGGTGGTGGCCGGCCTCGGCCAGCTGCCGGTGGGTGTCGCGCACCCAGGCCCAGATGTCGGTGGTCATGCCTGCTCCCCCTGCGTCGTGCTGATGAGGTGTCTACCGCACCCCACTGACAATCCGTCCGTCACCGCTCCTCCGAGAGCGCCCCGGGGCTGTCCGGGACCTCCGGCAGACCGGCCGGGACGGCGGCGGTCAGGGCGGAGACCGCGGTGCCGATGCCGGCCAGCGCGGCGGTGAGGTCGCCCTCGGACGGTCCGGACGAGGCCGCGGCCATGATCACCTTGATCGAGCGGAGCAGCCCGGCGGCGGTCGCGCTGCCGGTGTGCCCGCCGCGGTAGGCGGCCAGCAGGTCCCGGACCGCCGGGCTGGCGAGGTTGAGGTAGAGCCGGGCCCGGACCTCGCCGTCGGTGCGGGCGGTGAAGGCGCGGGCCAGCCGCAGGGCGGCCGAGGGTATCCGGGCGTCCGCCCGGTCGTCCTCGATCCGGGCCTTCAGCTCGGCCTCGCGGTCCGGCACCAGCACCAGCGGCAGGCCGGGCGGGTCGAAGCGGGCCGGGACGAGCTGCTCGCCCGGGTCGGCGAGGGCGCCGGCCAGCCAGGCCGACTCGTGCTCCGGCAGCGGGCGCTCCGGGTCGCGGAACAGCTCGCGGTCGCCCTGCTCGCTGCCCAGCTCGACCACCCGGCAGCCGCGCAGCTGGGCGTAGCGGCGCAGGAACGGCAGGACGGCGTAGCGGTCGCCGCGGGCGATCGGCACCCGCATCGCCCGGTACAGCATCTCCTCGAAGCCGCCGCCGCTGCCGAGCGCGACGTGCACCGCGCCGCCTCCCGCCGCGCGCAGCGCGCCGGCCGTGAGGTCGCCCTGCGAGGTGGGCACCGGGACGTCGTCGGCGAGCAGGGTGAACAGCCGGTCGTCGCAGAGCGCGGCACCGAGCAGGTCGTTGCCGTGCCGGGCGAGGATGCGGCGCCACGCGGCGGGCCGCAGCCGGGCGGTCTCGTAGAGGCCGTCCACGATGGCGTCGGTGAGGGCCTTGCGCAGCGCGTGGTAGTGCTCGTCGCGCTGGAGGTCCTCGCGGCTGGCGGTGGGGGTGAGCCGGTTGGACTCGACCACGCCGCCGATGAACCCGGCCCAGCGGGGCAGCAGGTCGCGGGCGTCCTCGGCGAGCAGCATGCCGCGCAGGTAGACGGCGAGGTCGCGGTTGTCGCTGCTGCCGTAGGTGCCGCCGTCCTGGACCCAGAGCAGGCCGACCGCGTCGGTGACGTCCTCGACCGGGTGGACCGGGAAGGCGGTGAGCGGCTCGAAGCGGCGGCCGAAGGTGGCGGCGAAGCGCATCCGGGCGGCGTACTGGTCGCCGCCGGAGGGGTGGCGCCAGGGCACCTCGACGGAGTTGACCGGCTGCTCGTCGTCCCCGAGGTGGACCGGGACCGGCAGCAGCACGCAGTAGCGGGTGAGCACGTCGCGCAGCACGTCCTCGTCGGCGAGGTGGGCGTGCTCGGCCTTGAGGGTCAGCTCGACCACCGTGCCCGGGCGGGGCCGGGCGGGCACCGGCTCGACCCGGTACTGCTCGCCGCCGCGGCTGCGGTAGCGGTGGCCGAGGTGCGGTTCGCGGTGGGAGGTGGTGGTGACGGTGACCTCGTCGGCGACCGAGAAGGCGGAGAGGAAGCCCAGGCCGAAGGCGCCGATCAGCTCCTGGTTGCCGGTCAGTTCGCGCAGCATCCGGGTGTAGCCGGTGCCGACGGTGGCCAGGTAGGAGTGGATCTCGGGTTCGGTGAGGCCGGCGCCGGTGTCCTCGATGGCGACGGTCCGCCGGGCGGCGTCGGCGCGCACCCGGATCAGCGGGCGGTGGTCGCCGTCCGGGTCCTCCAGGAGCCGGCGGGTGTGCGAGTCGTGCGCGTTCTGGACGAGTTCGCGCAGGGCGACCAGCGGGGTGGAGTAGAGGTGGGTGGCGAGGACGTTCACCAGGCCGCCGAGATCGACCTCGGTCGTGCGCAGCTCCTCGGCGGGGGTGGGCTCGGGCGGGGCACCATCAGACATGGGTCCCCAGTGTGCCAGTGCGACTATCTGGCGACCATTTCTTTCTTCTTCGGCACCCTCCTGACGGAATGACGGAATATCGTCAACTCCGAATTGACCGGTCCTCCCCCATCGGGGGAATTTCCACCCGTTCGGTGGAGTTCGTCCACCGCACCGGTGAATGCTGAACCGGCGACGTACGTACGGCGAGCCGCCCGGCCCCGCGGGCCACGGCGCCCCGGAGCGGCCACCCCGGACGGCGCCACGATCCGCACTTCTCGCCAGGGAGACCAGCGTGTCCCGTATTCGCGCAGCCGCCGCCACCGCCGCCCTCGGGGCGTTCCTCCTCGTCGGCGTCGGCGCCGCCACCGCGCACGCCGACAACGGAGCCGGCTCGACCGACCACTCCACCGGCAGCGTGGTGAGCGACGCGGGCTCCGGCAACATCATCGGCGACGTCCACGGAAACGTGGTCAACACCCAGCAGACGGCCACCGGTTCGGGTGCGGGCAACCAGAACAACAACCTCGCGGTGACGGGCAACGGCGGAAGCGTCAGCGGCACCCAGAACAACAGCGGGAACACCGGCGCCCCCCAGGGCAACGGCGGGGATCGCGGCGAGCACCGCGGCCAGCGCCTCGCGGTCGGCGGCGTCGCAGGCCGCGACGGTCGCCTCGGCGCCCAGTTCCCGCAGTTCG
>NZ_JBIVVI010000520.1:0-6023 GCF_044757675.1 Kitasatospora sp. NPDC091257 | reverse complement strand
CCGTCCGTCCGCCCCCTCGTCCTGGTCCCCCGGGCCGAGCTGCGCCGATCCGGGTCCGGCCGGAGTCCGCCCGGCCCGGTCTGGAGCGTATGAAGGGGCGCACGGCAGTTTGAAGCACCCGCCGGGGATCTCACTCCTTCGAGTGAGATCGGCCCGATTGGCCCCGGGAGCCCCGTCCACCTGCACCGCTCCTCGTCCCGGCTCCGTTGCCCACCTCCTCGGCGGGCGCATAGGTTGATCACGGTCACGGTTGATCACGATCACCCCACGCCACCCCGCCCCACCCCGCCAGCCGGAGGCTCCGCCATGCCCTCGTCCACGCCCTCGCCCGAGTCCTCGCACGCCGACTCGCCCGCGGACTCGCGACCGGACTCGGCTACGGACTCGGCCTCCGCCCCGTCCGCGAACCCGCCCGCCCGCGGAGCCCTGACCGTCGCCGTCGCCCAGCCCGTCTGCGCGGCTGCCGGCCGTCCGGACACCGTGTCCGAGAACGTCGCCCTGCACGCCGAGGCGGTGCGGAAGGCGGGCACCCGGCTGGTGGTGTTCCCCGAGCTGTCGGTGACCGGCTACGACCTGACCGCACCGGCCGTCGACCCGGCGGACGCCCGGCTCGCGCCGCTGGTGGCCGCCTGCGCCGCGACCGGCGCCGTCGCCCTGGTCGGGGCGCCCGTCACCGAGGCCGACGGGCGCGAGTCCATCGCCACGCTGGTGGTCACCGGGCAGGGCGCCGAGGTCGCCTACCGGAAGATGCGCCTGCACGGCGCCGAGGTCGAGCGCTTCGCCCCCGGCGGGAAGCCCGTCGTCCTGGAGCTGGACGGCCTGCGACTCGGCCTCGCCGTCTGCGCGGACGCCGCCGACCCGGCGCACGCCGAGGAGACCGCCGCGCTCGGCATCGACGCCTACGTCGCCTCCACCCTCTACGGGCCCGGCACCGCCCAGGCGGAGCGCCGGGACGGCCACGTCCGCGACCGGGCCGCCGCCCACGGGGTGTGGTGCGTGCTCGCGACCTGTGCCGGGGCGACCGGCGAGTACCCGGACAGCTCGGGCGGCTCCGGCGTCTGGGCCCCGGGCGGCGAGCTCGTCGTCCAGGCCGGTACCGGCCCGGGCGAGCTGGTCCGCGCCGAGCTGCCCCGCCGGTAGGAGCCGAGCCGGGGCCGGAAACCGGGCCGCACCGGCCGCCGGCACCCGGCCCCGTACCGAAACGAAACGGAACGGAAGGGAACGGAACGGAACCGGATCACCCCGACCGGAAATACCCGGGCCTCGTTCGCGGCTGTGCTGACCGAAGATCCGTTCCGGGCCGGTCAGGCCCGTACAGGAGGTGCAGCGCGCGATGGGTGGCGAGCAGGAGAAGGCGCAGGAGTACCGGATCGAGCACGACTCGATGGGCGAGGTCCGGGTGCCGGCCGACGCGAAGTGGCAGGCGCAGACGCAGCGGGCGGTGGAGAACTTCCCGGTGTCCGGCCAGCGGCTGGAGCGGGCGCACATCGCCGCACTGGCCCGGATCAAGGCCGCCGCGGCCCGGGTGAACGCCCGGCTCGGGGTGCTGGACGAGGAGACGGCGGAGGCGATCGCGGCCGCCGCCGAGGAGGTCGCGGAGGGGCGCTGGGACGACCAGTTCCCGGTGGACGTGTTCCAGACCGGCTCGGGCACCTCGTCCAACATGAACACCAACGAGGTGATCGCCACCCTGGCCGGGGAGCGGTTGGGCCGACCGGTCCATCCGAACGACCACGTCAACGCCAGCCAGTCGTCCAACGACGTCTTCCCGTCCTCGATCCACATCGCCGCGACCGCCGCCGTCACCCATGACCTGGTCCCGGCGCTGGAGCACCTCGCGGAGTCGCTGGAGCGCAAGGCCGCCGAGTTCGCCCGGGTGGTCAAGTCGGGCCGCACCCACCTGATGGACGCCACGCCCGTCACGCTCGGCCAGGAGTTCGGAGGCTACGCGGCCCAGGTGCGGCACGGGCGGGAGCGACTGCTGGCCACCCTGCCCCGGGTGGCCGAACTCCCGCTCGGCGGGACGGCGGTGGGCACCGGCATCAACACCCCGCCCGGTTTCCCGGCGGCCGTCATCGCGGAGGTCGCCCGCGCCACCGACCTGCCGCTGACCGAGGCCAGGAACCACTTCGAGGCGCAGGGCGCGCGGGACGCCCTGGTCGAGTTGAGCGGTCAGCTGCGCACGGTGGCGGTGGGCTTCACGAAGATCGCGAACGACCTGCGGTGGATGGGCTCCGGGCCGCGCACCGGGCTCGGCGAGATCAACCTGCCGGACCTCCAGCCCGGTTCGTCGATCATGCCGGGCAAGGTGAACCCGGTGTTGCCCGAGGTGGTGCTGATGGTCGCCGCCCAGGTGGTGGGCAACGACGCGACGGTCACGCTGGCGGGCGCGAGCGGCAACTTCGAGCTGAACGTGATGCTCCCGGTGATCGCCCGCAACGTCCTGGAGTCGGTGCGGCTGCTCGCCAACAGTGCCCGGCTGCTGGCCGACCGGACGGTGGACGGAATCACCGCCAACGTGGACCGGGCCCGGGAGTACGCGGAGTCCTCGCCCTCGGTGGTGACCCCGCTGAACCGCTACATCGGATACGAGGAGGCCGCGAAGGTCGCCAAGCAGTCGCTGGCCGAACGCAAGACGATCCGTCAGGTGGTTCTGGAGCGCGGCTACGTCGAGCAGGGCAGGCTCACCGAGGAGCAGCTGGACGAGGCTCTGGACGTGCTGCGGATGACCCACCCCTAGCGGGTCGGAGCCGGGTCGGAGCCGGGTCGAAATCGGGCCGGAACGTGCCGGGCCCGCGCCCGGGTCACGCCTCGGGCGCGCCTCGGGCTCGCGCCGGGGCGCGGGGGGCACTCGCGCCCACCGCGCCCCGGTCACGGGCTGCGGGGAAGATCAGCCCTTCGCGCGGCCGGCCCGGCCGCGCCGCATCGACGCCCCGTTCGACGTCATGGTCGCCATCGAGATCGCCGCGAGGCCGAGCAGGAACATCACGGCGCCCACGATGATGCAGGTCACGATGTTCTTGCCGTGCGCGACGGACCCGGAGACGACCCACGGGGAGATGATCGTCCAGACACCGAGCGCAGCGGCCGCCCAGGCCCGGGCGTGGGTGCGTTCGTAGGCCGATCCGTAGCCGGCCATCAGGGCCGTGTAGGCCAGACCCACGATCAGGCAGGTCACGGTCAGGGTGCTGTACGCGGTGAAGCCGACGATCCATGGCGATGCCGCCAGGAAGAGACCGGCCAGGACGGCCAGGGCTTCGACGCCCTGGGCGCGGGGGGTCGAGGTGACCCGCTCGTAGCGTTCGCGGAGTTCGACGATGTCCGGATGGTGCTCCATGCCCGTCGTCGGGATATGGGTTGCCACCGATACCACCTCCTGTGGTCGGAACCGGTAAGGCGCTTGCCCCGTACCCATTCTGGCGCTTATCCAAGGTTTTGCACCCGATAGTCCGGAATGACCGATAACCATCCGGTCACGCCGGTGACCTGCGTCTCAACCGTCCGGGCCGCCATTGCCTATGCAACTCGTTGCATAGCAGGATGCGGGCCATGGCACTGGAGCACGCGATCCTCGTCTCGCTGCTGGAGCAGCCCGGCTCCGGCTACGAGCTGGCCCGGCGCTTCGACCGCTCGATCGGACGCTTCTGGACCGCCACCCACCAGCAGATCTACCGGGTGCTGCGGCGGATGGAGGCGGATGGCTGGGTGGCCGCGCAGGAGGTCCCCCAGGGCGGGCGCCCGGACAAAAAGGTCTACTCGGCGGCCGGGGCCGGACGGGCCGCGCTGGCCGGCTGGCTGCGCGAACCGGTCGAGCCGGAGACCGTCCGGCACGAACTCGCGGTCAAGATCCGGGCCGCCGCCTTCGACGACCCGGCCGCGCTGGCCTCCGAGGTGGAACGGCACCGCGAGAGCCATGCCGCCCTGCTCGCCCGCTACCTGCACGGCGAGCAGCGCGACTTCCCCGACACCACCGCACTCGATGCGCACGAGCAGCTGCAGCACGTGGTGCTGCGCGGCGGCATCGAGTACGAGCGGATGACCCTCGCCTGGCTCGACGACGTGCTCGCCACCCTGCGCCGCCTCTCCGCCGACGGCGGACGGCGACCGACGGATGACGACTGACGACTGACAGATGACGGCCGACGGATGACAACTAACAGAGTTTGAAATCTGTCACCCGACTACTGTCGCCCGAACCCTGTCACCCGCCCTCTTCACACCCTCGACCCCCGGGAGCCCCTCGATGCTCTTCAACCCGCGCAACTACGACCCCGCACAGTTCGACGAGCCGACCCGCCGACTGCTGCGCGCGACGGTGGACTGGTTCGAGTCCCGCGGCA
Organism: Kitasatospora sp. NPDC091257; assembly: GCF_044757675.1. NCBI lineage: Bacteria > Bacillati > Actinomycetota > Actinomycetes > Kitasatosporales > Streptomycetaceae > Kitasatospora > Kitasatospora sp. NPDC091257. Next base: position 1,683 of record NZ_JBIVVI010000520.1, on the reverse strand, counting down.
AGAAGGCGCTGATCGACACCTACATCGACCGCAGCTGGTACGCCGACTTCCTGGACTTCGCCGCGAAGGAGGGCCTCTTCGCGGAGTTCCTGACCCCCGCCGCGGCCGACCCCGACAAGCGCTGGGACACCGCGCGGATCGCCGAGCTGAACGAGATCCTCGGCTTCTACGGCCTCGGCTACTGGTACACCTGGCAGGTCACCATCCTGGGCCTCGGCCCGGTCTGGCAGAGCGAAAACGAGGCCGTCCGCGCCCGCGCCGCCCAGCTCCTCGCGGACGGCCACGTGATGGCCTTCGGCCTCTCCGAGCGCACCCACGGCGCCGACATCTACTCCACCGACATGATCCTCACCCCGGACGGCGAGGGCGGCTTCACCGCGACCGGCTCGAAGTACTACATCGGCAACGGCAACGTGGCCGGCCTGGTCTCGGTGTTCGGCCGCCGCTCGGACGTCGAGGGCCCGGAGGGCTACGTCTTCTTCGCCGCCGACAGCCGCCACGACGCGTACCACCTGGTCAAGAACGTGGTGAACGCGCAGATGTACGTCAGCGAGTTCCGCCTGGAGGACTACCCGGTGCGCGCCGAGGACGTGCTGCACACCGGCCAGGCCGCCTTCGACGCCGCGCTCAACACCGTCAACGTCGGCAAGTTCAACCTCTGCACCGCCTCGATCGGCATCTGCGAGCACGCGATGTACGAGGCCGTCACGCACGCCCACAACCGGGTGCTGTACGGCAAGCAGGTCACCGACTTCCCGCACGTCAAGCGGGAGTTGACCGACGCCTACGTCCGCCTGGTGGCGATGAAGCTGTTCAGTGCCCGGGCGGTGGACTACTTCCGCAGCGCCTCCCCCGAGGACCGCCGCTACCTGCTGTTCAACCCGATGACCAAGATGAAGGTCACCACCGAGGGCGAGAAGGTCATCGACCTGATGTGGGACGTCATCGCCGCCAAGGGCTTCGAGGCGGACACCTACTTCGACAAGGCCGCGAAGGACATCCGCGGCCTGCCGAAGCTGGAGGGCACCGTCCACGTCAACCTGGCGCTGATCCTCAAGTTCATGGGCAACTACCTGTTCGCCCCGGCCGACTACGCCCCGGTGCCGAGCCGCGTGGACGCCGCCGACGACGCCTTCCTGTTCCGGCAGGGCCCGGCCCGCGGCCTCGGCGCGATCCGCTTCCACGACTGGCGCACCGCCTACGACCGCCACGCCGAGCTGCCCAATGTCGCCCGCTTCCGCGAACAGGCCGACGGCTTCTGCGAGTTGCTGCTCCAGAACGCGCCGAGCAAGGAGCAGCAGGCCGACCTGGATTTCCTGCTGGAGATCGGCCAGCTGTTCGCGCTGATCGTCTACGGCCAGCTGGTGCTGGAGCAGGCCGAGCTGACCGGTCTGGCCGCCTCCGAGCACGGCGGCGACGTGCTGGACCGGGTCTTCGACGCGCTGGTCCGCGACTTCTCCACGCACGCCACCGAGCTGCACGGCAAGGCCTCGGCCACCGAGCAGCAGGCCGCCTGGGCACTCGCGAACGTGCGTCGCCCGGTCGCCGACCCGGCGCGGGACGCGCGGGTGTGGACGCAGGTCGAGTCGCTCTCCGGCGCGTACGAGATGCGGCCGTGAGCGGGATGCAGCCGTAGGGCGGGGACGGCAGGACTCCGGGGGTGCCGGTCGGCGGACCGGCACC
>NZ_JBIVVI010000519.1:0-6032 GCF_044757675.1 Kitasatospora sp. NPDC091257 | reverse complement strand
GATCCGACTCCTCTGCGGGGTGCGGTGGATGAGCGGACACCCGGTGGCCGCCCGGGGCGACCGCCGGGTGCCGGGTCAGTGCCTGCCCGCGTCCTTGACCTTCTCCGCGGCCTGCTTCAGGTCGCTCTTCACCTGCTCGGCCTTGCCCTTGAGCTCGGTCGAGCGGTCGCCGGTGGCCCGCCCGGCGGTTTCCTTGGCCTTGCCGCTCGCCTTCTCCGCCATGTTGTGCAGCTTCTTCTCGGTACCCACAGTGGGTGCCTCCTCTCGTCGACGGGGGCGAAGTCCGCCCCGGGCGGCGTCTGCCCCGGTCGGGAGCTTCCATGCGCGGCCCGGGGACTTCCGTGCGTGGCCGGGGTCTTCCGGGTCCCGATCCCGCGCGGGGAAGCCCGGCGGTTCGCCGGCGCGGCGGTGCTACCGGGCGGCGCCGGCCTCGGCGGCGGTCTTCAGGTCGTGCAGCCAGCCTTCGAGGCCCTGGCGGAGGATGTCGGTGGCGGCGGGGACGTTGGCGTCGACCTGGGGGCCGGTGTGGGTCTCCTCGGTGCGCACCAGGACGCCGCCGGGCACCTCGGTGACGTTCCACACGTGCACGCCGTCGATCCGCAGGCCGGTCGCGACCGCCGGGCCGGTCCAGCGGATGCAGGAGCCGGGCCGCAGCTGCCGGACGGTGGAGGTGATCTCCAGGACGGGGTCGGTCGAGGCGGGGTTCGGGGGCAGCGGGGTGGTCCAGTGGAACACCGAACCCGGGCGCAGCGGGCCGCCGTCGAGGCGCTCGGCGCTCTGCACCGGGGCCTGCCAGTCGGGCCAGTGCTCCACGTCGGTCTGGAGCCGCCAGACGGTCCGCAGCGGCGCGTGGATCACGGTCCCGGTCCGGTAGCGGACCCGGGCGTCGGGGTCGACGCCCGCCCCGCGGCAGGTGAGCGAGGAGCCGGGGCGGTGGGCGGTGGCGGCCCCGGCCGGTGCGGCGACGGCGCCGAGCAGGCCGAGGGCGAGCGGGACGGTCAGCAGGGCGCTGCGGATGCCGGTGGTGCCGGTGGTGCGGGTGCCGGTGCTGCGGGTGGCGGACATGGAACTCCCCATTCACTGGTCGGCCGTCGGGAACGGCACGGTCGCCGCGTGCTAGATGCTCACGCCTTCGTTAGAAGTTGTAACTCCCCGAGCCCTGAGAGGTCAACAGGTTCCGTGATACCTTCTAACGGAAGCGTGAGCATGTAGTCGGTCGACTCGGAGAGCGGGGCGAAGCATGGCCGGGACGGGTACGGACACCCCGCGCGAGCGCTACCGGGCCCAGGTGCGCGAGGAGATCAAGGCGCACGCCTGGGACCAGATCGCCACGGCCGGCGCCTCGGCGCTCTCCGTCAACGCGATCGCCAAGCGGATGGGCCTGAGCGGCCCGGCGCTCTACCGCTACTTCGCCGGCCGCGACGAGCTGATCACCGAACTCGTCCGGGACGCGTACCGCAGCCTCGCCGACACCCTCGGTGCGGCCGCCGCCGAGGGCGCCGACCTGGCCGGGCTCGCCCACGTCCTGCGCGAGTGGGCGCTGGCCGACCCCCAGCGGTACTTCCTGATCTACGGCACCCCCGTGCCCGGCTACCGCGCACCGGAGGACACCACCGCCATCGCCGACGAGGTGATGCGGACGCTGGTCGACGCCTGCGCGGCGCTCGCCCCGGCCGGGTCGGAGACCCCGCAGGCGCCGTTCGCCACCCACCTGCTGGGCCACCGGGGCTGGGCGGGCGATCAGCCGGCCCCGCCCGAGGTGCTGCACCGCTTCCTGGCCTTCTGGACCCGCCTGCACGGCGTGCTGTCGCTGGAGCTCGCCGGGCACTTCACCGGTATGGGCTTCCGGTCCGCACTGCTCTTCGAGGCCGAGCTGGAAGGCCTGCTGGCACCGCATTTCTGACCGCCCGCGGTTCCGCCCCGACCGGCATCGGCGGTACCGCGCCGAGGTCTCGGGCCTGCCCGGCGTGCGGCTGGGAAAGCGGTGGCGCGTCGGGGTCCGGAAGTGGCTCCGGCGGAGGGAACGGCGGGATCGGCGGCGGCGCGGGATCGGGCTCGCCCGGCCGAGGCGCGGGGTCGGGGCCGGGGCCGGGGGTCGGCCGGGTGTCCGGATCCGGGGGCATCGGGACGGTCATCGGGGCACCTCCTGGGGTGGCGCGCGCCGCTCAGCGGCCGAGCGCGTGCGCCAGCCGGCTCTTGTTCATCGTGGAGCGGCCCTTGATGCCGCCCTGCCTGGCCTCGTTGTACGGCTGGTCGTAGGTCGGGCCCCGGGCGCCCCGGTGCGAGCGCTGTCCGCCGCGCCGGCCGGAGGACATGTCGTGGGTCGAACTCCGGCCGCCGGTCCTCGACTCGCCGTGCCTGGCGCGCTCCTTGTTCACCGTCCGGGCGGCGATCTCCTCGGCCCGCTTCTCGCTCTCGCCCCGGTCGAGCGCGCTGTCCTCGATGTGCTCGTACTGGCGCTCCCGCTCGGGGCTGGATCCTCGGGGCATGGCCGGAGCCTCCGTTCCTCGCTCGGGGTCGTCGCGCCGCCGCGTGTACCCGCGAACGCCGCCGCGAATCCGCCGGTCGGGGCGGTGCGCGGGCCCGTCCGGGAGCCCGGCGGCCGGTCGGCCCCGCCCCCGAGGTCGGCACGCGCGGGGCGACGGGGCGTGTACGGCGGGTCGTGCTCCGGTCCGTACGGGTGTGCCGGGTGTGGCGCGTTCGCCGCAGCGTCACTCCGGGTAGTTGAACGGCTGCACGTTGTTGACGGAGGGGGTGGGGTCAGGGAGTCGCGATGACGGAACACGAGCAGCTCGGCGCGCCCGCCGGCCCGGAAGGGCGGCCCACCCGGCCCGAACGGGTGCCGCCGCAGGCCCCCGCGCCCGGACGGCGCGAGACGAGCGCCCGGTCCGGACCGGACGGCGACGGCACCGCGGCCCCCTGGCCCGACATGATGCTGCCGCTGCTGCGCACCCCGACGGCCGATCGGCAGCCAGGGCCGGAGGGGGCCGGCGCGGAGCCGCCGGCGGGTGTCGAACCGGCGCAGGTGCTGGACCTCGCGCTGCTGGTCGGCGAGCTGCTGCTGGCCAGCGGCGAGGCCGCGGAGGACGTCGAGGCGGCCATGCTCGCGGTTGCGCACGCCTACCGGCTCCAGCCGTGCGACCCGCAGGTCACCTTCACCCGGGTGGCGATCTCGTACCAGCCCGGCCCGTCGGAGCCCTCGCTGACGGCCGAGTGCTCGGTCCGCCGCCCGGCGGTCGACTACGCGCGGCTGGCGGCCGTGTTCCGGCTGGTCATCGAGATCACCGTGGGCGGGATGGCCGTCCGGGAGGCGCACGGCCGGCTGGTGGCGGCCCGCCGGCACAGCCGCCGCTACTCGGGCCGGCTGTTCGTGCTCTGCTGCGGGGGGATGGCCGGGGCCGCCACCCTGCTGATCGGCGGCCGGGCCGACGCCCGGGCCTGGCTGGTGTTCGCCAGCGCCGTCGTCGCCGCGCTGGCGGGCGAGCGGCTCTCGGCGCTGGTGGCGCGCCACGACCTCCCGGCCTTCTACCAGTTCGTGGTGGCGGCGGTGCCCGCCGCCGTGATCGGCATCCTGCTGTCGTTCAACGGGCTGCACCTGCGTGGATCGGTGGTGATCACCGGGGGGCTGTACGCGGTGCTGCCGGGGTGGCCCATGGTGGCGGCGGCCCAGGACGGCCTGGCGGGTTTCTACCTCACCGCCGCCGCCCGGCTGCTCGAAGCGCTGTACCTGATGGCCGGGGTGGTGATCGGGGTGATGACGGTGCTCTACGTCGGCGTCAACAACGGCGCCGACCTGGCCGCCCAGGACGTCCCGACCGGGGCGGTGAACCCGCCGTTGCAGCTCGCCGCCGCGGTGCTCCTGACCCTGGCGTTCGCGGTGCTGCTGAACACCGAGCCGGGCACCCTGCCGGCGGTTCTGCTGAACAGCGCGGCCGGCTGGACCACGTACGGGGTGCTGGTGAACGCGGGCGGCGAGCCGATCCTGGCCACCGGCCTGGCGGCGGGGCTGGTGGGACTGTCCGGCCAGCTCATGGCGCGCTGCCGGGGCAGCTCGGCGCTGCCGCACATCACCGCCGCGCTGGGGCCGCTGCTGCCCGGCTCGGTGCTGTACTTCGGGATGCTCGCCTTCGTGCGGGGCGAGCCCGAGGTCGGGCTGAGCGGCATCGGGCGGGCCGGCGCGATGGCGATGGCCCTCGCCATCGGCGTCAACCTGGGCCGCGAGCTGGCCCGGCTCTTCCTGCCCGCGCCCCGGATGGCCGCGCCGCCCCGTCGCCGGCGCGGCCGCCACCGGCGCTGAGAGGGAATGACGGGCCGGTTGTTTGCCCGGGCGGCGGCGCGGTACACGCGTGGGGTGTGGAGCCGGGCCGGGCGGGACCGGCCCGCTCCCCGGGGAAGGCCCAGGCCGGTTCGAGCCGGCGCGGGGCCGTCCCCGCCGTCGGCCATCCGTCAACCTTGGAGACCCTCGTGATAGTCCTCGGTGTCATCCTGCTCATCGTCGGCTTCGTCACCGGCATCTCGATCCTGTGGACCATCGGCATCGTGCTGGTCGCGATCGGTCTGGTCCTGTTGGTCGCCGGGGCACTCGGGCACGCTGTCGGCGGCCGCCGGCACTACTACTGACCCGGGCTGACCCCTGCTCAGTGCCGTGCGCCGGCCGCCCGACGCACCGGACCGCCCCGCTCAGGGGCGGTCCTCGTGCAGTCCGCAGAGCCAGGCCAGGGCCCGGTGGACGCCGAGTACGTAGCTGTGGTCCGACCCCTGGGCGCGGACCCGGTGGAGGTGGACGGCGGCGGCCTGGCACTCGGCCAGCAGCTGGGCGTGGCACGGACCGGTGGCGCCGGCCGTCGCGGCGGCCGTGGCCGCGGCGGTGACCGGGGCCGCGACCTGGGCGCCGGCGGCCCACCGGTAGGCGCCGAGCACGCCGTGCTCGAAGCCGGTCCAGGGCCGCGGGTGCCGGTTGACCTTGTCGATCGCGGCGAACACCTCGTCCAGCGGGCGCACTCCCACGCCCGGGACGGTCTCGTCACTGGTCATGTCCGCAACCTACGTCCGCCCGCCACGGCCCGCCCCCGGGGACCACGGCCCGCTACGGCGCCGCAGCCCCGCGCCACCCGAGCGGCGGAGGCGACCGCCCGGCCGGACCCGGACCCGGGCCCGGCCGGGCCCGGGTCCGGGACGGGTAGGCTGACCAGGACGTGTCCGGTCGGAGAGGTGGCCGGGCCGGAGGAACGGTGCGGGCCGGCGGCCCGCTGGTGGAGACCCCTGATGACTCGTCGTTTTGACTGCTCGAACCCGTCCCAGCGCGCGGCCGGGCTGCGCGAGGCCGTGGCCGCGGTGCGCCGCGGTGAGCTGGTCGTGCTGCCCACGGACACCGTGTACGGCGTGGGCGCCGACGCCTTCGCGCCGGAGGCGGTCGACCGCCTGCTGCGGGCCAAGGGCCGGGGCCGGAACATGCCCTCGCCGGTGCTGGTCGGCTCCCCGGAGGCGCTGGACGGGCTGGTCGAGGTGACGGAGCGCGCCCGGCAGCTGGTCAAGGAGTTCTGGCCGGGCGGGCTGACCGTGGTCGCCCGCCACCTGGAGTCGGTCGAGCTGGACCTCGGCGAGACCAACGGGACGGTCGCGGTGCGGATGCCCGCGCACCCGGTCGCCATCGAACTGCTCAACGCCACCGGGCCGTTGGCCGTCTCCAGCGCGAACCTGACCGGGCACGACTCGCCGCAGGACTGTGACGCCGCCCAGGGCATGCTCGGCGACTCGGTGGCCGTCTACCTCGACGGGGGCCCGACCGCGGCCGCCGTGCCCTCCTCGATCGTGGACGTCACCGGCGAGGTGCCGGTCCTGCTGCGGGCGGGCGCGCTCGGCGCCGAGCGGCTGCGCGAGGTGGTCCCCGACCTGCGGGAGCGCTGAGCCCGAAGCCCCGGACGGCGCCGCGCCCGGTCGAAGGGCCGTACCGCGTGGCGCCCCGGCGGCCGGGGCCGCCGCCGCTAGGGTCGGCGATGGCGTGCGAGGGCGGGCCCTCCGCCGGGACGGGG
>NZ_JBIVVI010000518.1:0-6052 GCF_044757675.1 Kitasatospora sp. NPDC091257 | reverse complement strand
GGACGCAGCAGGGCCGGTCCCCCCGTGCGGGAGGACCGGCCCTGGTGCCGGAGGCGGGAACCTACTGGTTCTGGTTCTCGCCCCGGTAGAACTCGAAGACCCATCCGAAGATGCCGATCATGATGATCGGGGCGGCCCAGAACATCAGCCACCAGCCGAAGATCACGCCCAGGAAGGCGAGCGCGCCACCGAGCGCCAGCGAGAGCGGCTGCCAGCTGTGCGGGGCGAAGAAGCCCAGCTCGCCGGAGTCGTCCGCGACCTCGGCCTCGGGGTTGTCACCCGCGCCGCTGTCCACCCGGCGGGCGGTGAAGGCGAGGTAGTACCCGATGAAGGCGCACAGGCCGAAGGCCAGGAACAGCGCGGTGGTACCGGCCGCCTCGATGCCCTTGTCCGAGTGGTTGGTCCACAGGCCGTAGGTCACGGCCATGGCCAGCACGAAGACCGACAGGCCCAGGAAGATCTTTCCCTGTTCCTTCATCAGGCGTCACCCTCCTTGTTGCCCTTGCCCAGCTTCGGGGCGTCGTACTTCGCCGGGGTCACACCGGCGAGGTGCTTGGCCGGCTCGCCGTGGTTCTCCAGGTAGTCCAGCGCGGCGATCTCCGGGTGGTGGAGGTCGAAGGCCGGGGATTCGGAGCGGATCCGCGGGAGGGTGAGGAAGTTGTGCCGCGGCGGCGGGCAGGACGTCGCCCACTCCAGCGAGCGGCCGAAGCCCCACGGGTCGTCCACGGTGACCTTCTCGCCGTACTTGGCGGTCTTCCAGACGTTGTAGAGGAACGGCAGGATCGACAGGCCGAGCACGAAGGAGCCGATGGTCGAGACGGTGTTCAGGGTGGTGAAGCCGTCCGAGCTCAGGTAGTCGGCGTAGCGGCGGGGCATGCCCTCCGCGCCAAGCCAGTGCTGCACCAGGAAGGTGGTGTGGAAGCCGAAGAACAGCGTCCAGAAGGTGATCCTGCCGAGGCGCTCGTCCAGCATCTTGCCGGTCATCTTCGGCCACCAGAAGTGGAAGCCGGCGAACATCGCGAACACGACGGTGCCGAAGACCACGTAGTGGAAGTGGGCGACGACGAAGTACGAGTCCGAGACGTGGAAGTCGATCGGCGGGGAGGCCAGCAGAACACCGGTCAGACCACCGAAGAGGAAGGTGACCAGGAAGCCGACCGTCCAGAGCATCGGGGTCTCGAAGCTCAGCGAGCCCTTCCACATGGTGCCGACCCAGTTGAAGAACTTCACACCGGTCGGGACCGCGATCAGGAAGGTCATGAACGAGAAGAACGGCAGCAACACCTGCCCGGTGACGTACATGTGGTGCGCCCACACCGTCACGGACAGACCGGCGATCGCGATGGTGGCCGCGACCAGACCGGAGTAACCGAACATCGGCTTGCGGCTGAAGACCGGGATGATCTCCGACACGATGCCGAAGAACGGCAGCGCGATGATGTACACCTCGGGGTGGCCGAAGAACCAGAAGAGGTGCTGCCACAGCAGGGCCCCGCCGTTGGCCGGGTCGAAGACGTGGGCACCGAACTTGCGGTCCGCCTCCAGGGCGAACAGCGCGGCGGCCAGCACCGGGAAGGCCAGCAGGACCAGCACCGAGGTCAGCAGGACGTTCCAGACGAAGATCGACATCCGGAACATCGTCATGCCCGGAGCGCGCATGCAGATGATCGTGGTGATGAAGTTGACCGCGCCGAGGATCGTGCCGAAGCCGGAGAAGGCCAGACCCATGATCCACATGTCGCCGCCGATGCCGGGCGAGTGCACCGCGTCGGACAGCGGGGAGTAGGCGAACCAACCGAAGTTGGCGGCGCCGTTCGGGGTCAGGAAGCCCGCCACCGCGATGGTCGAGCCGAAGAGGTACAGCCAGTACGCGAACATGTTCAGACGCGGGAACGCCACGTCCGGGGCGCCGATCTGGAGCGGCATGATCCAGTTCGCGAAGCCGGCGAAGAGCGGCGTCGCGAACATCAGCAGCATGATCGTGCCGTGCATCGTGAACGCCTGGTTGAACTGCTCGTTCGACAGGATCTGGGTCCCGGGACGAGCCAGCTCGGCACGCATGACCAGGGCGAGGATGCCACCGATCAGGAAGAAGGCGAACGACGTGCCCAGGTACAGCGTGCCGATCGTCTTGTGGTCAGTGGTGGTCAACCACTTGATGATGGTCGAACCCGGCTTGCGGGTCCGCTGCGCCCCGACCGTGACGGCCTCGGCGCCCCCGCCGGCCGCGGCGGGCTCGTTGAGGATTGTCACTTCTCTTCACTTCCCATGGTGATCAGGCCGGAGGGCACCGCACCGTTCTGGCCCTTGGCGCGAAGCTCGGCCAGGTGCTTGTCGTAGTCGGCGCGGTCGACGACCTTGACGTTGAACAGCATGCGCGAGTGGTCGACGCCGCAGAGCTCGGCGCACTTGCCCATGTACTCGCCCTTGACGGTCGGCGTGACCTCGAACTTGTTCACCACGCCCGGCACGACGTCCATCTTCATCAAGAAGTTGACGGGCCAGAAGTCGTGGATGACGTCACGCGAGGTGAGGCGGAACTGAACCGACTCGTTGACCGGCAGCCAGAGCGTCGGGGCGTCCTTGGGCGTACCGACCTCGTACGCGGCGTCCCGGTTGGCCGGGTCGGGGGTCTCGGTGTTCTCGTAGTTGAACGCCCAGCTCCACTGGAAACCGACCACGTTGACGTAGTGCTGCGGCTTCTCGGAGGTGGAGGTCAGCTTCGCCTCGTCGCGGGCGACGAAGTAGAAGAGGACCGAGACGATGATGATGGGGACCGCGGTGTAGAGCGCCTCGATGGGCACGTTGTACCGGGTCTGCGGAGGGATCTCCACACCGGTGCGCTTGCGCCGGTGGAAGATCACACTCCAGATGATCAGACCCCACATCAGTACGCCGACCACCAGCGCCGCGATCCAGGAGCCCTGCCACATCTGGAGGACCAAGGGCCCTTCCTGGGTGACGGGACTCGGGAGGCCAAGCCTGGGGAGGTCGTTGGCCGAGCAGCCGGTGGCGGTCGCGATGACGAGGCCCAGTGCCAGCGCCTGAGGCAGCTTCCGCCGCATCGTGCGCCGCGGCGAGCGGTCGGAGCCGTTGGGACTCACGTAGCGCCTTCCCGAAGTCTCGCCCGCCTTCGCGTCGCCCCGGGGAGGAGTGTGAGCCTCCCCGGCGACCCGTCCACGGGCACGGTTTGAATGCTTATGCGGGCCAAACCCTACTCCAGCCTTATGCGCTCCTGACGGGCAGCCCCCGGTAACGCGCCGCCCGCTAGCCCGATCAGGCCCGGCGGGGGCTGCGTCGCAGGTCATCGTAGGCATTCGAGGTCCGTACGCCCGATCGGGGGATGACCTCGGACGACGTCCGTGACGGCCCGTCGGACGCGGACGAAGCGGACATTCGGGATGATCGACTGACGGCGGGTGAGCCGCGCGAGGGGCCCGGACACCGGCCGGGTGTGTCGTTAAATGTCACCGTGTACTTCGACGCGGCCTCGACGGCCCCTCTGCACCCCGTCGCGCGGCAGGCGCTGACCGCCGCCCTGGACGAGGGCTGGGCCGATCCGGCCCGGCTCTACCGCTCCGGCCGACAGGCCCGGATGCTGCTGGACGCCGCCCGCGAGACGGTGGCCGCGGTGCTGGGTACCCGGGCGGACGAGATCGCCTTCACCGCGAGCGGCACCCAGGCCGTCCAACTCGGCCTGCTGGGCGCGCTGACCGGGAACCGGCGGCGCGGCCGCCACTTCACGCACTCCGCGGTGGAGCACTCCAGCGTGCTGCACGTCGCGGAACGCCACCTGGCGGGCGGGGGCGAGGTCTCGGTGGCGCCGGTGGACCGCGGCGGCCGGGCCGACCCGGCGGCCTTCGGCGCGCTGCTGCGCCCGGACACCGCGTTGGCCGCGCTGCAGAGCGCCAACCACGAGGTCGGCACGGTGCAGCCGGTCGGCGAGGTCGCCGAGCTGTGCGCCGCGGCCGGCGTCCCGCTGCTGGTGGACGCGGCGCAGAGCGCCGGGCGGGTGGACGTCCCGGCGGGCTGGTCGCTGCTGACCGCGAGCGCCCACAAGTGGGGCGGCCCGCCCGGGGTCGGGGTGCTGGCCGTGCGCAAGGGCGTCCGGTACGCCTCGCCGCTGCCCGCCGACGAGCGCGAGGGCGGCCGGGTGCCCGGCTACGTCAACGTCCCCGCGATCGTGGCCGCGGCCGCCTCGCTGCGCGCCGTACGCGCCGAGGCCGAGCGGGAGAACGCCCGGCTGCACGCGCTGGTGGAGCGGATCCGCACCCGGGTGCCGCAGCTGGTGCCCGAGGTCGAGGTGGTCGGCGACCCGGTGCGGCGGCTGCCGCACATCGTCACCTTCTCCTGCCTGTACGTGGACGGGGAGGTACTGCTGACCGAGCTGGACCGGGCGGGCTTCGCGGTCTCCTCCGGCTCCTCCTGCACCTCGTCCACGCTGACGCCCAGCCACGTGCTGGCGGCGATGGGCGTGCTCACCGAGGGGAACGTGCGGGTCTCGCTGCCGTACGGGACGGCCGAGGCCGACGTGGAGCGCTTCCTCGCGGTGCTGCCGGACCTGGTGGCCGGCGTCCGGGCGCCGCTCGGGCTGGACCTGCCGGCGCCCGAGCCGGCGGCCGCACCCGAACCGGCGGCCCGGGAGTCGCTGCTGGTCATCGACGCGCTGGGCAAGCGCTGCCCGCTGCCGGTGATCGAGCTGGCGAAGCGGATCGGCGAGGTGCCGCGGGGCGGCACGGTCGCGGTGCTGGCGGACGACGAGGCGGCCCGGCTGGACATCCCGGCCTGGTGCGGGATGCGCGGGCAGGAGTACGCGGGCGAGGCCCCGGCCGCCGAGTACGGCGGCGACCGGGGCTCGGCCTACCTCGTGCTGCGTCGCTCCTGAGCGGGGCGGACTACTTGACCAGGTGCGCGCTGATCTCGGCGACCGCCTCGGCGCCGTAGGCCTCCTCGAAGCGCTTCAGGAAGGCGGCCGGGCGCAGCTCGTACTCCTGGGTGCCGACGGTCTCGATCACCAGGGTGGCGAGCATGCAGCCGAGCTGGGCGGAGCGCTCCAGGTCGAGGTCCCAGGACAGGCCGGCCAGGAAGCCGGCGCGGAAGGCGTCGCCGACGCCGGTCGGGTCGACCTTGGCCTCCTCCTTGGCGCAGCCGACCAGGATCGGCGCCTCGCCCTTGCGCTCGATCCGGACGCCCTTGCTGCCCAGGGTGGTGATCCGGGTGCCGACGCGGGTGAGCAGCTCCTCGGCGCCCCAGCCGGTCTTGCTCTCGATCAGCGCGGCCTCGTACTCGTTGGTGAAGAGGTACGCGGCGCCGTCCACGATCTCGCGGATGTCGTCGCCCTCCAGGCGGGCCAGCTGCTGGGAGGGGTCGGCGGCGAAGGCGTAGCCGCGGGTGCGGCACTCCTGGGTGTGGCGGACCATGCCCTGCGGGTCGTCGGCGCCGATCAGGACGAGGTCCAGGCCGCCGACGCGGTCGGCGATCGGCTTCAGCTCGATGTTGCGGGCCTCGGCCATGGCACCGGTGTAGAACGAGGCGATCTGGTTGTGGTCCTCGTCCGTGGTGCACATGAAGCGCGCGGTGTGCCGGGTCTCGGAGATGTGGACGGAGTCGCAGTCCACGTTGTTGCGCTCCAGCCAGCTGCGGTACTCGGCGAAGTCCGCACCGGCGGCGCCGACCAGGACCGGGCGCAGGCCGAGCACACCCATGCCGAAGGTGATGTTCGGCGCGACGCCGCCGCGGCGGATGTCCAGGGTGTCGACCAGGAAGGACAGCGACACGGTGTGCAGCTGCTCGGCGACGAGCTGGTCGGCGAACCGGCCGGGGAACGTCATCAGGTGGTCGGTGGCGATCGAGCCGGCAACGGCGATACGCACGGAAGGTCTCCTCAGGATGGCTGCGGGGCCAACGGGCAGGCGGGGATGAACCCACCCACGGTACCCGGCCCCGGGGAGCGCCCAGGCAAGAGTGCCGCAAGTTGCCGCCCGCACGGCCATGGTGGCACCCGTGGTCCTCGAACGTGTACTACCCCCCGGTAGCACTGGTGGGCGGCCGG
>NZ_JBIVVI010000517.1:0-6056 GCF_044757675.1 Kitasatospora sp. NPDC091257 | reverse complement strand
CTACCGGGACGGCGTCGCGCTGCACGGGCTGCTGCCCGGCTCCCGGCTGCTGACCCTGCGGGGCGCCGACCAGCACGGGCTCTACGGGACGTACGGCAACGCGTGCGTGGACGACGCGGTCAACGCCTACCTGGCCGGCGGACGCCTGCCGGAGGCCGACCCGACCTGTACCAAGGCGTAGCCGGGGCGTCCCGGCCCGCTTGTCCTGGAGGTTCGCTGAAGGTCTTTCAGGACCGCTCGGTCGCGTTCCGCGCCGCGATCGCGTCCGCCCCCGACCTTGACGTCCAGGTCCCGACCTGCCCGGACTGGACGCTGCGCGAACTGGCGCAGCACCTCGGCGACGGCCGCCGCCGCCAGGCCGCCATCGTCGCGGCGGGCCCGGGCGCCGAGCCCCCGGCGAAAACGGACCCGAAGGGCGCCCCGACCGCGCCCCGCGACCGCGAAGCCCTGGACGCCTGGCTCGCCGAGTCGACCGAACTCATGCTCGACGCGATGCGCGAGGCCGGCCCGGACCGCGGCTGCTGGACCTGGTGGGGCCGCTCGCAGGCCCCGGAGACCTGTTCAGGGGCCGTCCGGTGCGGGCACCGTTCGAAGAACGTCCAGGTGCCCCCAGCAGCCGGATCAGGGCGTGGGGAACTCGACCCGGACCCGCAGTCCGCCCGTGCTGCCGGGGACGGCGGTGACGACGGCGTGATGGGCACGCGCGATGGAGGCGACGATGGACAGGCCCAGGCCCGCGCCCTCACGCGGGCTGTGTCGACGCTCCTGCAGGCGGCGGAAGGGCTCGAAGAGGTAGGGGACCGTCTCCGTCGGCACCTGGGGGCCGGTGTTGCCGATCTCCAGGACGCCGTCGCGCACGCCGACCTCGACCCGGCCGCCGTCGTGGTTGTAGCGCAGGGCGTTGCCGACCAGGTTGCGTACCAGGTGTGCCAGCAGCACCGGATCACCCTCGACGGACACGGGGGCGGTGTCGGTTCGGACGGTGACGCGGTTCGCTCGGGCTTCCTCCGAGGCGGCGCACTCGGCGGCCACCGCGCGGGCCAGCTGGTCCAGTGCGACCGGTTCGCGGTGGTCCAGCCTCTGGTCGGAGACGGACAGCAACAGCAGGCCCTCGATGAGCCGTTCGCTGCTCTCGGAGACCTCGATCAGTTTGCGGCGGATCCGGGCGACGGCGGCCGGGTCCTCGGTGGCCAGCCCGATTTCGGCCGCGGCCCGCTGCACCGCGAGCGGAGTCCGCAGTTCGTGTGCGGCGTTGGCTGCGAACCGCTGCTGCGCACCCACCAGTTGCTCCATGCGGTCGAGCATGGCGTCGAAGGTGTCGGCGAGCTGTTTGAGCTCGCCCGGGGGCGCGTCGAGGGCGATCCGCTCGTGCAGGTTCTCACCCGAGAGCCGCCGCGCCGTGTTGGTGATCAC
Organism: Kitasatospora sp. NPDC091257; assembly: GCF_044757675.1. Classification (NCBI taxonomy): domain Bacteria; kingdom Bacillati; phylum Actinomycetota; class Actinomycetes; order Kitasatosporales; family Streptomycetaceae; genus Kitasatospora; species Kitasatospora sp. NPDC091257. Next base: position 4,643 of record NZ_JBIVVI010000517.1, on the reverse strand, counting down.
CGCCACCGGGCGCAGCACCCGTCCCGACATCCACCAGGCCAGTGCCATCGAGATGACGGCGAAGGCGGCCAGAGCGATCAGGGAGACGGTCAGCAGCTGGTTCTGGGCGGCCTGCTCGGCGGCCTGGGTGACGACCTTGACGGCCTGGAAGTGGGACTGTCCGCCGTCGGCGGGGGTGGTTCCGGGTGGAGCGTTCGCGGGTGCGGCGGTTCCCACCGTGAGGGTTTTCGCCGCGGCAAGGTCCGGGGTCGCCAGTGTGGCCAGTCGCGGTTCGACGGCGACGGCCGTGCTGATCGAGGTGTACAGACCCTCCCGGACCAGGAAGTTGACCAGGACGATGAGCATGGCCCCGGCGAGGACGAGCAGCCCGCCGTAGAGCATGGTCAGCCGGCCCCGCTCCCCGCCCGGCAGCCGCGGGCGTGGTCGGCCGGGCAGCGGAGGGCGGTTCGGGCCGACCCGGGCGGAGCGCCTCATGCCGGGACGCCGATGCGGTAGCCGTGGCCGGGCACGGTGTCGATGACCGAGGGCTCGCCGAGCTTGGCGCGGAGTTTGCTGAGGGCGACCCGGACCGCGTTGGTGCGGTATCCCATGTTCCGCTCCCACACCCGCTCGATCAGGTCCTCACCGCTGACCACGGCGCCCTCGGCCTGCATCAGCGCCTCCAGTACGCCGAACTCCTTGCGGGACAGGGCGAGGTAGCGGCCCTCCCGGAAGGCCTGGCGGCGAGCGGTGTCGAGGGTGATGCCCGCACGTTCGAGGACCGGCGGAAGGGCGGGGTGGGTGCGGCGGCCGAGCGCCAGTACCCGGGCCAGCAGTTCCTCGTAGGCGAACGGCTTGGTGAGGTAGTCGTCCGCGCCCAGGTCCAGGCCGTCGACGCGGTCGCGGACGGTGCCGGCGGCGGTGAGCATCAGTACCCGGGTCAGCAACCGCTGCTCGACGACGCTCTGGCACACCTCGTCGCCGTGCGCTCCGGGCAGGTCGCGGTCGAGCACGAGCACGTCGTAGTCCGTGAGGCGCAGCCGCTCCAGCGCGTCGGCGCCGTCGTACACGACGTCGACGGCCAGGGCGTCGCGCCGCAATCCCTCGGCGATCATGTCCGCCAGGAATTCCTCGTCCTCCACGATCAGTACACGCATGACATCAGGTGTACCTGAGAACCACCTTTCGTCGCCGTAAAGGTCTCGGCTGACAGCGGCGAAATGCGGGTGCGTGCCAGCCTCTGCGTGGTCGGTCACCCGGTATCGGAGACGGTGGTCGGTCACTCGCAATCGGACACGGAGGATTCCATGCGGAACCACATGCGAAACCACAGGTACGGCGCGGCGGCCGTGCTGGTGGCGGGGATGGCGCTGTTCACCGCGGCTTGCGGCGGAGGCGCCACGGGCACGGGCGGGGGCGGCGGCTCGGACTCGTCGGGCAAGGGCGCGGCGGCGGACCGGGCCTACGAGCACCGTAAGTGCCTGCGCGAACACGGCGCCCAGGTGAAGGAGCCGGAGCCGGGCCAGGACCCGCGGGGCCTGGTCGTCGAGGGCGGGCAGGACAAGATGGCGGAGGCCCTCAAGGCCTGCGGGGGAGTCGGCGGCTCGGGCGGCACGAAGATGTCCCAGGCCGACAAGGACAAGGCCGTCGAATTCGCCCGGTGCATGCGCGGTAACGGTGTGGACATGCCGGACCCGAAGTTCGACGGCGACTCGGCGATGTCGGGACAGGCGATGAAGATCCCGGAGGGCGCCGAGAAGGACAGGTTCGACAAGGCGAACAAGGCGTGCAGTGGTCAGAATGCGGAGTGAGCGCGGGCGGAGCCGCCGAACGTACCTGATCGCCGCGCTGGTCACCTCGGTCTCGCTGGTGGGCGGGGTCACGGCCCTCTCGCAGACCGGCGGTGTCAGCAGCGCCGGCACGGACCGCACCGGCGGGCCGCCGCCGAGCACGGGCTCGGTGGAACGACAGGACCTGAGCAGCCGGACCCAGGTGGACGGGACCCTCGGCTACGCCGAGGAGCACCGGCTCAACGCCGGTGTGCCGGGCACCCTCACCTGGCTCCCGGAGGCCGGCGCGGTGGTGAAACGCGACGGGGTTCTCTACGAGGTCGACGGCCGGAAGGTCCGGCTCATGGACGGCGAGCGCCCCGTGTACCGGACGATGAAGGCCGGCGACAAGGGGCCGGACGTCGGACAGCTGAAGGAAAACCTCCGCGACTTGGGCTACGGCAAGGGGCTGGCCGCGGACGAGGAGTTCACCCCCGGCACCGCAGAAGCGGTCAAACGCTGGCAGAAGGCCCACGGTCTGGCCCGGACCGGCGAGATCGGCCCCGAGCAGATCGCCTTCTCGCCCGGTCCGGTGCGGATCAAGAAGAACGATGCGGCCGTCGGCGACCAGGCCGCCCCCGGCAAGCCGGTCCTCACCACCACCGGCTCCGAACGGCAGGTGCAGATCAAGATCGAGGTCTCCCGGGCCGACCTCGCCAAGCCCGGCACCCGGGTCGAGGTCGACCTGCCCGGCGGCGGCAGGGCCAAGGGCAAGGTCGCCTCCGTCGACCGCACCATCGGTGAGGACGGCAAGGAGCAGGGCTCCCAGGACAAGCCCGCCAAGATCACCGCCCGGGTGCTCTTCGACGACCCGGGGCAGGCGGAGGGCTTCGACCAGGCGCCGGTCACCGTCGAGCTCGAAGGAGAGGTCCGCAAGGACGCGCTGACGGTACCGGTCAACGCGCTGCTCGCGCTGTCCGGTGGGGGCTTCGGCGTCCAGGTCGTGGAGGACGGGAAGGTGCGCGACGTCCCGGTCGAGCTCGGCATGTTCGGACAGGGCCGGGTCGAGGTCAGCGGGACCGGCCTGGCCGAGGGAATGAAGGTCGGGGTGCCCAAGTCATGAGCGCCGTGGTCGAGTTGAACCAAGTCACCAAGGAGTATCCGGGCGGGGTCGTGGCGCTGCACGGGGTGGACCTGCGCATCGGACGCGGCGACCTGCTCGCCATCGTCGGCCCTTCGGGGTCGGGCAAGTCCACCCTGCTGCACATCGTCGGCACCCTGGACCGGCCCAGCGCCGGATCCGTCACCCTGGCGGGCCACGACGTCGCCGCCCTCTCCGACCGCCGGCTGTCCGCCCTGCGGGCCCGGCACATCGGCTTCGTCTTCCAGTCCTTCCATCTGGTGGCCGGGGTCAGCGCCCAGGACAACGTCGCCGAGGGCCTGCTCTACTCGGGCCTGCCGCGCTCCCAGCGCCGCAGGCGCGCGGCCGTGGCCCTGGAGCGGGTCGGGCTCGCGGACCGCATGCACCACCGTCCGCACGAGCTGTCGGGCGGCCAGCGGCAGCGGGTGGCCATCGCCCGGGCGGTGGTCGGCGAGCCGGACCTGCTGCTGGCCGACGAGCCGACCGGCGCGCTGGACTCCGCCTCGAGCGAAGCGGTGATGGAGCTGCTGCACGACCTCAACGCCGAGGGTGCCACCATCGCGGTGATCACCCACGACGGCGAGATCGCCGACAGCCTGCCGCGCCAGGTCCGGATCCGCGACGGCCGCGTCGTGGCGGATCTGCGCACCGGCGCCGCCGACCCGGCCGATCGGGGTGCGGAGCGATGAGCCGCACACGGCTCTCCCCGGCCCGGCTCGGCCCCCGTGACGTCCTCCACGTCGGCTCGGCCGGCCTGCGCACCCGGCCGCTGCGAGTGGTGCTGTCCGCGCTGGGCATCGCCATCGGCATCGCCACCATGATCGCGGTGGTCGGCATCTCCTCCTCCAGCAAGGCCCAACTCCTGCGACAGCTCGACCAGTTGGGTACCAACTTGCTGGTGGCCTCCCCCGGCCAGGGGCTGTTCGGCGAGAAGGTGAAGCTGCCCGAGGAGTCGATCGGCATGCTGAGCCGCGTCCCCGGGGTCGAGCAGGTCGGCGCGACCGGTGACCTGGCGCAGTCCGTCAGGCGCAGCGAGAAGATCCCCAGCGACGAAACCGGCGGCATCACCGTGAAGGCCGCCACCGAAGGGCTGCTGGACGTCGTGCGCGGCGCGGTCGGCTCGGGCACCTGGCTCAACGAGGCCAACGGGCGCTACCCGTCGACGGTGCTCGGACACGTCGCGGCCCAGCGCCTGGGCATCACCGCCCCCGGTCAGCAGGTCCACATCGGCGGCCGGTACTTCACCGTCATCGGCATCCTCGACCCGCTGCCGCTGGCTCCCGAGATCGAGCGGGCCGCCCTGGTCGGCTGGGACGGCGCCGGCGCGCTGCTGGGCTTCGACGGCCATCCGACCCAGATCTACGAACGGTCGACGGACCGGACGGTCGGCGCGGTCCGCGAGCTGATCCCACGCACCGTCGATCCGCAGAACCCGCACAACGTGCAGGTCACCGACCCCTCCTCGGCGCTCCGGGCCAAGGCCGCCACCGAGGGGGCGTTCACCGACCTCCTGCTCGGGCTGGGCGGGGTGGCACTCCTGGTCGGCGGCGTCGGGGTCGCCAACACGATGATCATCTCGGTATTGGAGAGGCGCCACGAGATCGGACTGCGCCGCTCCCTGGGCGCCACCAGGGGCCAGATCCGCCTCCAGTTCGTGACGGAGTCCCTCCTGCTCTCCGGACTGGGCGGGCTGGCCGGCGTGGCCCTGGGCGCGGCCGCCACCTACGCCTTCGCCGTCTCGGGCGGCCTGCCCT
>NZ_JBIVVI010000516.1:0-6075 GCF_044757675.1 Kitasatospora sp. NPDC091257 | reverse complement strand
GGGGGCGGCGGCCGGGCTCTGCGCGGCCTCGGTGGGGATCGCGCTGCTGGCGTCGGCCGCGGGGCCGGTGGCGGCGGTGGCCGGCAGCGCGGTGGCGGGCCTCGGCTCGGGGCTGTTCGCCTGCCACCTCGGCCCACTCGTGCTGACCGGCGCGCCGCCGACCCATCTCTCCCGGGTCCAGGCACTGCTGACGCTCGTGCAGAGCCTGGCACTGGTGCTCTCGAACTCCCTGTTGGGCCTGCTCGCGGACGCTGCGGGCGCGGCCCTGCCCACCCTGCTCTGCGCCCTGGCCACCGCCGCCGCCGGGCTCACCGCCCTGGCCACCCCGGCCCTCCGCCGGGCCTGAGTCACCCCGTGTTCCCCTGTCCGTTCGTCTCCTGTTCCCCAACCGCCCCGCGGCCCACTTGCCCGGCCCCGGTCGTCCGGGCAGAGTGCGGAGGTGGAGGCGGGCGGGCGGCGAGTGGAGGCGGCGATGAGTGATCTGACGGACCGACTGGCGCAGGGCCTCCCGGCGGGGGCCGTCGTGGTGGACCCGGACGTGACCGCCGCGTACCGCCACGACATGGCGGGTTTCTGCGCGGCCGGGCAGCCCGCGGTGGTGGTGTTCCCGGAGACGGTCGAGCAGGTGCAGCACGTGCTGCGCACCGCGACCGAGTTGCGCGTGCCGGTGGTGCCGCAGGGGGCCCGGACCGGGCTGTCGGGTGCGGCGAACGCGGTGGACGGCTGCGTCGTGCTGTCGCTGGTGAAGCTGAACAGGATCCTGGAGATCGACCCGGTGAACCGGATCGCGGTGGTCGAGCCCGGTGTGGTGAACGCTGAACTCTCCCGTGCTGTCGAGGAGTTGGGGCTCTCGTATCCGCCGGACCCGTCCAGCTGGGAGTCCTGCACGATCGGCGGCAACATCGGTACCGGGGCGGGCGGGCTCTGCTGCGTGAAGTACGGCGTCACCAGCGAGTACGTGCTCGGGCTGGACGTGGTGCTGGCGGACGGGCGGCTGCTGTCCACCGGGCGCCGGACGGCGAAGGGCGTGGCCGGGTACGACCTGACCAGGCTGTTCGTCGGCTCGGAGGGGACGCTCGGTGTGGTGGTCCGGGCGGTTCTGTCGCTGCGGCCGGCGCCCGCTCCGCAGTTGGCGCTGGCGGCGGAGTTCCCGAGTGCGGACGCGGCCGGGGCGGCGGTCTGCGAGGTGATGGCGCGCGGTCTGACCCCGTCGCTGATGGAGCTGATGGACGCGGTCTCGGTGCGGGCCGTCAACGAGTTGGGTCGGATGGGCCTGCCGGAGTCCACCCGGGCGCTGCTGCTGGTGGCCTTCGACGGGCCGGACCGGGAGGCCGAGCTGGCGCGGGTCGCGGAGCTGTGCCGGGAGTCCGGGGCGACGGCGGTGGTGCCGGCCGAGGACCAGGCGGAGTCCGATCTGCTGCTGGCCGCCCGGCGGATGGCGTTGCCCGCGCTGGACCGGCTGGGCACCACGATGATCGACGACGTGGCCGTGCCGCGTTCCCGGCTGGCGGAGATGCTGAACGGTGTCGCGGTGATCGCCGAGCGGCACGGGCTGACCATCGGGGTGGTCAGTCATGCGGGGGACGGCAACACCCACCCGATCGTCATTTTCGACGCCTCGGACGTGGAGCAGACGGCCCGTGCCCAGCGCTCCTTCGACGAGATCATGGCGCTCGGGCTGGAGCTGGGCGGCACGATCACCGGGGAGCACGGGGTGGGGCTGCTGAAACGGGACTGGCTGGCCCGTGAGCTGGGCCCGGTGGCACTGGACCTGCAGCGGCAGCTGAAGGCGGTCTTCGATCCGCTGGGAATTCTGAATCCCGGCAAGATGATCTGATTTCCACTGAGTCATCTCGTCGGATCGGACGGGGCCTTCACTCCTGCCGCCCTGGTGTGACATTCCGATGGTCTGTGAATGGTCGGAAAGTCGACATGGAAGGGTGATCGAACTTTTCGGGGGCGCGTTCACGGGTTCGCATGCGCCGGGGTGGTGCGACCGGCGGACCGTGTGACGCCGTTTGCGCCGCTCGCCGAGCCGCCCCGATCCTCGGCCGTCCGGGTGAATTCCCAGCTCGGACGGGGTGCATCGACGCATGGTCCGGTTTCGCGGCCGCCACGCCGCGCGGCTGGATATCACGCTAACGGGGGAAAATCGCTGTGGGAGCTAGTGCTTTGTCGATTTGTTGCGGAAGGCTGTGTTCCGGCGTCGCAGCCCGCAGGTGTTCGTCCGGTCGACGAACCTTGCACACCTTGATCGACCATTGCCCGGTGAACAGCTCTTTGGAGGCATTCATGGCTCGCACCCGTACCCGTCGAACAGCCGGACTACTGTTCGCCGGCCCACTCGCGGCCGGTCTGCTGCTGGCCGGTGCCGGTGGTGCCGCCGCCGACGACGGCGCGGGTGCCGAGGGTGGCTCCAACGCCGGAGCGGTCTCCAACACCGGTACCGGCAACGTGTTCGGCGGGGTCGACGGCAACTACGTCTCCACCCAGCAGACCGCCACCGGTTCCGGCGGCTCGAACCAGGACAACACCGTCGCGGTGAAGGACAACGCGGGGAACGTCCAGGCCGGTCAGGGCAACAAGGACGTCAACGTCGTCGTCGCCCCGACCTTCAACTGACCGCCGTGATGCGGCACCGGGCACCACGGAAGGCGGGGGCGCCGGACGTGGGTGGCCGCGGCTGAGCTGAGCAGCCGCGGACGGGCCCGGACCGGGTCGGAACGGACGGATCGGTTGGAACGGTTGTAACGGAAACCGAGGTACCACCGCAGTACAGCAGAGGGAACAGCGCATTCGACCGGCCGCGGAAAGGGTCACCGCGAAACCGGCCTCGTGGGCGGTGCCGATGGCGGCACCGCCCACGAGCGTGTCCGGTGCCGGTGCGCCCGCCGCCCGCCCCGGAACCGCCCGCCGCCCGCCCCGGATCCGTCCACCGAGGGCCCGCGCCCGGAGCCGTGGGTGTACGGCGGTACGGTTGCGCTCCGACAGCGCACCACGTGCCCGGGCCCGAAGGGCCGGCCCGGCCGGGGCGGCGACCGCGGCAATCGGAAGGAAGGGTGCGCGATGGCGGCGGAGGAGGAGGGCCTGACGGGCCCGGGCGAGGCCAGGCCTGCACCGGAGCCCGCGGCGGACGCGCGCCCGGAGCCGTCTGCCGAGCCGGTCCACGGGCACCGGTCCGGGCCCAGGTCCGTCCCGGAGCTGCTGCTCGGCCGTCCGCCGATGGCCCGCCCGCTGCCCTCCTTCGACCATGCGGCCGCCCCCACCGAGCCCGGCCCGCTGTTCGTGGACTGGCTCGCCACCGCGCTGCACGCCGGGGTACTGGACCCGCAGGCCTTCACCCTCTCGACCGTCGACGCCGACGGCATGCCGGACGCCCGGGTGCTGGTGCTGCGCGACGTCGACGCGGCCGGCACCGGCTGGAACTTCTCCGCGGCCGCCGACAGCCCCAAGGGCCGTCAGCTCGCCGGTCACCCGGCCGCCGCGCTGACCGTCTACTGGCCGCAGTTGGGCCGCCAGGTCCGGGTGCGCGGCACCGTCGAGCGGGCCGCCGACCTGGTCGCCGCCGCCGAGTTCGCCACCCGCTCGCCCGCCGCCCGGGTCGGCGCGCTGGTCGGGCGGCAGAGCGAGCCGCTGGGCTCGGTCGACGAGTACGACGAGGCGGAGGCGGTCGCCCGTCGCCGGCTGGAGACGTACCCGGACGCGGTCGCGCCGGGGCACGCGGTCTACACCCTGTGGGCGCACGAGGTGGAGTTCTGGCAGGGCGACGCCCAGCGCCGGCACATCCGGCTGCGCTACACCCGTACCGGCCCGGTCAGTTCCCCGGAGTGGTCGCGCACCCTGCTCTGGCCGTAGGGCGTCCCCGGGGCAGGCCGTCCCGGAGCACGCCTCCCCGGAGGAGGAGCACCCAGGCAGACGCGGCTACCGCCGCCCGGTCAGCGTGGCGCCCACGCTGGCCGCGACCACACAGCCGATCCCGGCCAGCTGCGGCACGCCCAGCAGTTGGCCCAGCACCACCAGCCCGACCAGCGCGCTGACCGCCGGCTCCAGGCTGACCAGCACGCTGAACACCCGCTGCGGCATCCGTCGCAGCGCGGTCATCTCCAGCGCGTACGGGATCACCGGCAGCAGCAGCGACACCCCGGCCACCGCGGCGAGCAGCCCCAGTGGCGAGGCGCCGGGCGCGGTCAGCCCGTCCCAGGCCTGGCCGAGCCCGAAGGGTGCCAGCGCCAGCGCGCCGACCGTCATCGACACGGCCAGGCCCTGGAAGCCCTGGAAGGTCGCGCCCACCTTGTCGGTGAACAGGATGTACAGGGCGTAGCAGGCGGCCGCCCCGAAGGCGTAGAGCAGGCCGACCGGGTCGAGCGACCCGCCGCCGTCCCCCTCGCCGAGCAGGGTCAGCAGCACCACGCCCGCGGCCGCGAGCAGCGCCCAGAGCAGGTGGCTGGCGCGCCGGGCGAAGACCAGGGCGACCGCGAGCGGGCCGAGGAACTCGATGGTGGCGGCGGTGCCCATCGGCAGCCGGTCGATCGCCCCGGCGAACAGGAAGGTCATCCCGGCCGAGGCCACGCCGAGCAGTGCGGCCGCGACGAGGTCGCGCGGGCGCTTGTCGCGGAGCTTGGGCCGGGTGACGGCGAGCAGGATGACGGCGGCGAAGCCGAGCCGCAGGAAGGTCGTGCCGCTGACGCCGAGCGGGCCGAACAGCGGCTTGGACAGGGCGATGCCGGTCTGCACCAGGAACATCGCGGTCAGACAGAGAAGCGGCGCCGGGATCCTCTCCGGGCGCCGCAGGACCTTGCCGAGCCGGCCGGTGGACCGGCCGGCGTCGATCCCGGGTGGCGCCGCGGGGCCGGAGGCCCCACCTCGTCGCCAGCTTCCCCGCTCGCCGGCAGGCTCGCCCTTGGGGGCGGGCGGCATGGCCAGGGCCTCGGCGACGGCGGCGGCCGACGACGAGGCGGCAGGGGTTTCGCTGGTATGGGAGGTGGGCATATTTGTGAGTTTGCCGTAAGGAGTGATGAACGGGCAAGCTCGTTACAAAAATCGGGACGGATGCGGACGGGTGCGTCCGAAAGGGTGGACTCGCGCGGGCGCTGCGGCGTGGTTGCGGCAAACCCCCGACGGGCCGTCAGTATCAAGGCGGGGTGCGCCTTCTCCGCCCCGCCGCCCTCCTCGCCGCCGCCCTCGTGCTCCTGCCGGCCACCGACGGGACGGGAGTGAACGCCGAAGCCACCGTCCCGGCCGCCGTCGCCGCCCCCCGCATCCGGGCCGTCACGCTGCCCGACCGGTACGGCCCGCCCCGGGTCCGCGACACCTGGAGCGGCCCCGCCTTCGACGCCTGCACCGCACCGTCGCTCGACACCCTGAAGACCTGGCGCGACGCCTCCCCGTACGGGGCGGTCGGCATCTACACCAGCGGCTCCCAGCGCGGCTGCGACCAGCCCCGGCTCACCGCCGAGTGGGTGCGCCAGGTGCGGGCGCTGGGCTGGCGGTTCCTGCCGGTGCACGTCGGACTGCAGGCGCCGTGCGCCGAACCGGGCCGCAAGCCCAAGCGGATCGACCCGGCGACGGCCGCCGAGCAGGGCCGGGATGAGGCGGAGGAGGCCGCCCGGGCCCTGCGCGCGCTCGGACTCGCCAAGGGCAGCCCGGTCTACCTGGACATCGAGGCCTACCCGATGCGCGACCCGGCGTGCGGCCAGGCCGTGGTCGACTTCACCCTCGGCTGGACCGCGGCCCTGCACGACGCCGACTACCGCTCCGGCTTCTACTCCAGCCTCGACTCCGGCATCGCGGACCTCGCCGCCGCCGCCCGCGCCGGCAGCTCCCCGATGCCCGACGCGCTCTGGTACGCCCGCTGGGACGACCGGGCCGACACCGACGGCTCCGGCGGCCTCGCCCCCGACCTCTGGAGCTTGCACCAGCGCGTCCACCAGTACCACGGGAACGTCGAGGAGACCTTCGGCGGCGCCACCCTCACCGTCGACCGCAACCACGTGGACGGCCCGACCGCGCACTGAGCCCCGCCGGTAGGGTGGCCCCCGATCGAGCACGGGGGAACGGCATGGCGAACGGGCAGGG
>NZ_JBIVVI010000515.1:0-6076 GCF_044757675.1 Kitasatospora sp. NPDC091257 | reverse complement strand
GAGGTCGCCCGGTACGGGGTGGACCTGATCGACGCCCGGGTCGAGCACATCGAGTCCGCCGAGCACAGCGATCACGTCGAGTCCGCCGAGCCGGCCGGGTCCCCCGGGTCGGGCTTCGTGGTCCACCTGGCCGGCGGGCCGGTGCTGCACGCGCGCCGGGTGGTCGTCGCCACCGGGCTGCGGGACGGGCTGCCGGAGCTGCCGGGCCTGGTCGAGCGGTGGGGCCACGACGTGCTGCACTGCCCGTACTGCCACGCCTGGGAGGTCCGCGACCGCCCGCTCGGGGTGCTCGGCACCGGCCCGGGGGCGGTCAACCAGGCGCTGCTGCTGCGGCAGTGGTCGGCGGACGTGGTGCTGCTCGCGCACACCCTGACGCTGACGGACGCCGAGCGGGAACGGCTCGCGGCCCGGGACGTCCGGGTGGTCGAGGGCCGGATCGTCCGCCTGGTGTCCGACGACGGGCGGCTGCGCGGCGTCGAACTCGCCACCGGGCAGGTGGTGCCGCGCGAGGCGGTGTTCGTCTTCCCGCGGCCGGTGCCCCGGGACGCGCTGCTCTTCGGCCTCGACTGCGCCCGGGACGACAACGGCTGGGTCACCACCGACCGGACCGGCCGCACCAGCCTCCCCGGCGTCTGGGCGGTCGGCAACGTCGCCGACCCGCGGGCCCAGGTGGTCACCGCCGCCGGGATGGGCGCGGCGGCGGCCTTCGCGCTCGACCACGACCTCGTGGCGGAGGAGCTCGACCGGGCGGTGCGGAGGTACCGCGCGTCCGGCGCCGCCCTGCCCGCCTGAGCGGGAAGCTTTCGTCAACCCACCCACGATCGGAGAATCCGGATGTCAGCGCAGCAGCACGGCCACTCCCACGGGCACGGCCACTCCCACTCCCATGGGCACTCCCACGGCCACGGGCACGTTCCCGCCGCCGACCTCGACTGGGACGCGCTCGCCGCGCACCTGGAGCTGGAGGCCGACCTGCGGGCCGGCGCCGTCACCGAGGCCGGGCGGTGGCTGCTCGGCCTGCACGGGGAGGGCGAGGTGCGGCGGGTCCTCGACGTCGGCAGCGGCCCCGGGGTCATCGCCGGACTGCTGGCGGAGGTCTTCCCGGCGGCCGAGGTGGTGGCGGTCGACCAGTCGGCCGCCCTGCTGGAGCGCGCCCGGACCCGCTCCGGCGGTCGGCTCGGCACCCAACAGGCCGACCTGCCCGAGGAGTTCGGCAAGCTCGGCGAGGCCGACCTGATCTGGTCCGGCAACGCCGTCCACCACCTGGGCGACCAGCAGGCCGCGCTCACCTCGCTCGCCGGGGTGCTGCGGCCCGGCGGTCTGCTCGCCGTCGCGGAGAGCGGTCTGCCGGCGCGCTACCTGCCGCGCGACTTCGGCCTCGGTCGGCCCGGCTTCCAGGCCCGGATGGACGCCGCCCACGAGGACGGCTTCAGCGCCATGCGGGCCGAACTGCCCGGCAGCACCCAGGAGATCGAGGACTGGCCGGCCATGCTGCGGCGGGCCGGACTGACCCCGACCGGCACCCGCACCTTCCTGGTCGACCACCCCGCCCCGCTCGCCGGTCCCGTCCGCGGCTACCTGCACACCCAGTTGACCCGGCGCCACGACCAGCTCGCCGAGCAGCTCGACGCCGAGGACCGGGCCACCCTGGAGGCCCTGCTCGCCGAGGACGCCCCCACCGGCATCCTGCACCGTCCGGACGCCTTCTACCTCTCCGCGATGACCGTCCACACGGCCCGCCGGGACTGATCCGGCGGCCGTCGGTCCTCGACCGTACGGACGGCGGCCGTCGGTCCTCGGCCGTACGGCCCGCGGCGTCAGCCCGCGAGGAAGGCGGCCACCGTGCGGGTGAAGGCGGCCGGGTCGTCGAGCCACGGGTAGTGGCCGGCGCCGGGCTGGACGGCGGCACGGGCGTGGCGGAACAGCGCGGCCGCGGCGCGGACCGCCCCGGGCCGCGGGTCGGGGTCGTACTCGCCGGCCAACAGCAGTGTCGGCACCGGGAGTTCGGCGACGGCGGCGCGGACGGCGGCGGGCCGGAAGCCGCCGCCGTGGTACGCCGCGGCGGCCTCCGGGTGGCTCTGGACGGCGCAGTCGGCCTCGTGGGCGCGGGCGGTGGCGTTCCAGTCGCCGTGGAAGAGCGGTGCCACGGCGTCGGGGTCGGCGGCGCCGCCGGCGAAGGCGGCGCGGACGGCGGCCCGGGCGGCCGGGTACCACTCCTCGTCGGCGAGGCCGCGGGCCTCGGCCGCCTCGCGGTAGTCGTCCTCGGTGGCGGTGCCGCCGAGGATCCGGAGGCTGGGCGTGACCAGCACCAGCCGGCCGGTGCGACGGGGGTGCCGCAGCGCGTACAGGGTGGCGAGCGAGCAGCCGGCGGAGTGGGCGAGGAGGTCGGCCCGGTCGAGCCCGAGGTGCGCCCGGAACGCCTCGACGTCGGCCACCTGCCGGTCGACCCGGTAGCCCGCCGGGTCGGCCGGGCGTGCCGATCGGCCCGTGCCGCGCAGGTCGAGGACGTGCAGGGCGCGGTGTGCGGCGAGGCCGCCGAGGTCGCCGAGGTAGGCGGCGTCGCGCATCGGGCCGCCGGCGAGGACGAGCAGCGGCTCGCCCTCGCCGAGGACGCGGTAGCCGAGCGGGGTGCCGTCGGGGCCGGTGAAGGTCGTCATCGAAGGATCGTGGCAACCTCCGACCGGCCGGGGCAACGGGAAATCGGCCGGGCGCCGCCGCGAGGCCGTTCACACCGGTCAGCCCGCCGAGCCGCCGAAGCGCGCCGTCCAGGCCGCCAGGTCCTCGTCCGTGATCTTGGCGAACAGTACCGGCGGCACCGTGAACGCCGTCCCGGCCGGCACCAGGTCCAGTGCCCGCGCCTCCTGCGGGGCGATCCAGTCCCGGGTGGCGGCCGGGGAGTCCTCGGGCAGCGCGAAGGCCCCGCGCATCGCCGCCGCGGTGGCCGGGATGAACGGTTCGGAGACCACCGCGTACAGGTGGATCAGGTTCATCGCGGTGCGCAGGGTCAGCGCCGCCGCCTCCGGGTCGGTCTTCACCTGCAGCCAGGGCGCCTTCTCGTCCAGGTACGCGTTGCCGGCGCTCCACAGCGCGCGCAGGGCCTGCGCCGCCTTGCGGAAGCTGAGCGCGTCCAGCTGGGCCTCGTACTCGGCGAGCAGCGCGGCGACCTGCTCGCCGAGGCGCTGCTCGGCCCGGCCCGGCGCGTGCCCGCCCGGGACGTCGTCGCCGAAGCGCTTGCGGCTGAAGGAGAGCACCCGGTTGACGAAGTTGCCGAGGGTGTCGGCGAGGTCCTTGTTGACCACCGAGGCGAACAGGTCCCAGGTGAAGCTGGAGTCGTCCGACTCGGGCGCGTGCGCCATCAGGAAGTAGCGCCAGTAGTCGGCGGGCAGCAGCTCCAGCGCGACGTCGGTGAAGACGCCGCGCTTCTGGCTGGTGGAGAACTTCCCGCCGTAGTACGTCAGCCAGTTGAAGGCCTTGACGTAGTCGACCTTCTTCCACGGACGGCGCGAGCCGAGCAGCGTGGCCGGGAACATCACGGTGTGGAACGGGACGTTGTCCTTGGCCATGAACTCGGTGTAGCGGACGGTCTCGTCGACCTCGTACCACCAGGACTTCCAGTCCCGCAGCTGCCCGGCCGGGGCCGCGTCCGCCCATTCCTTGGTGGCGCCGATGTACTCGATCGGGGCGTCGAACCAGACGTAGAACACCTTGCCCTCGGCGGCCAGTTCGGGCCACACGTCGGCGGGCACCGGGACGCCCCACTCCAGGTCGCGGGTGATCGAGCGGTCCTGAAGGCCCTCGGTCAGCCACTTGCGGGCGATCGAGGAGGCCAGCACCGGCCAGTCGTCGGCGTGGGCGGCGACCCAGTCCTCGACCTCCTCGGTGAGCTTGGACTGGAGCAGGAACAGGTGGCGGGTCTCCCGGACCTCCAGGTCGGAGCTGCCGCTGATCGCCGAGCGCGGCTCCAGCAGGTCGGTCGGGTCGAGCACCCGGGTGCAGTTCTCGCACTGGTCGCCGCGGGCCTTGTCGTAGCCGCAGTGCGGGCAGGTGCCGACGATGTAGCGGTCCGGCAGGAAGCGGCCGTCGGCGTTGGAGTACACCTGGCGGATCGCGCGCTCCTCGATGAAGCCGTTGCGCTGCAGCTCGCGGGCGATCTCCTGGGTGATCTCCCGGTTCTGCGGCGAGGAGCTGCGGCCGAAGTGGTCGAAGGAGAGCCCGAAGCCCTCGTACACCGCCCGCTGCGCGTCGTGTGCCCGGGCGCAGAACTCCGCGACGGGCAACCCGGCTTCCTGGGCGGCCAGTTCGGCGGGCGTGCCGTGCTCGTCGGTGGCGCAGATGAACAGCACCTCGTGCCCTCGTCGGCGCAGGTACCGGGCGTGGACGTCCGCCGGGAGCATGGACCCGACCATGTTGCCCAGGTGCTTGATCCCGTTGATGTACGGAAGGGCGCTGGTGATCAGGTGCCGAGCCATCCTCGGATGCTCCGATTTCTCCCGCACGCGCACCCCACCCGGAGTGCCGTGTCAGGCGCAGGGGTCCACTGTGGGCTGCAAGCCTAGGGCAAGCGGAGGGCCCTGGCGCACGCGGCGGGCCGGGGCGGACGGCACTTCCGGAGCGGGTCGGACCGCACGTCCGGAGCGGGATGGACCGCACGTCCGGAGCGGGATGGACCGTGCTTCCGGGCCGGGGCGGACGGCATTTCCGGGGCGGCGTGGACGGCACGTCCGGGCCGGGCGTCACGGCCGGGTGAAGTCGCCGTACCGGTCGAACTCCCCGGACTTCACCCCGCGGACGAAGGCGGCCCACTTGCGGGGGGTGGTCTGCACGACGACCTCGGGCCGGTCGGACTCTCGGATCTCCACCAGCTCGCCCGCCGATCTGACCTCGACGCAGTCGGTGCTCTCGCCGCTGGCCGAGGCCTTGCGCCAGGTACTCATGCGAAGTCTTTCAGCAAGGCCCGGATGAAGTCCCGGGACTCGTCCGGCCCGAGCGCGATGGCCGCGGTCTCCTCCTTGATCCGGCGGTAGGAGGCCAATTCGGCCTGGGTGTGCACGAATTTCGGCCCGTGGGAGAGATCGATCTGGACGGTGTCGAGTTCCGGGACGGGTCCGCGGGCGAGGTACAGGCTCTCTCCGGAGCCGGTGTAGGTGGGCACGCTGAACGGGATCACCCGGATCTCCACACCGGGCCGTTCGGAATTCTCCAACAGGCTCCGCAACTGGTCGCGCAGTACTTCCGGACCGCCGAACTGCATGCGCAGCGCGGACTCGTGCAGGAATGCGCTGTACGGCTTCGGGTGGTCGACGAAGATCTGCTGGCGCCGAATCCGGAATGCCTTCCGGACGTCGGCCTCCTGCCGGTACTGCGGGGGGAGCCGCTCGAACACCGCGGCGGCGTACTCCGGGGTCTGCAGCAGTCCGGGGATGAAGGTGCTGTTCAGGATGGAGAGGGAGGAGGCGTGGTGCTCCATCTCCGCGATGTCGATGATCGCGTTCGGCAGCCGGCCGCGGTAGCCGTCCCACCAGTACTTGCGCCGGTCCTGAGTCATCGTCAGCAGCGCGTCCAGGTAGGGGCCGTCCGCGCATCCGCAGGTGAGTGCCCAGATCCGGAGCCGCTCGGCGCTGATGCCCGACTTCCCGTTCTCCATCTGGGAGATCTTGGGCAGGTCGGTGCCGATGGTGGCGGCCAGGCTCTTGGGCGTGACGCCCACGAGCTCGCGCATCCTGCGCAACTCGATCCCGAGGCGCTGCTGGCGCACGGTCGGCGACAAGCGGGGTGGCATGACTCTCTTCTCCGGGTCGCGGCTGGCGTCGATGCTTCCGGTGAAGTGTGCCGCGCGTGCCGGGCCCTAGCTACCGAAATGGGGGATACCCCACGATGGAGTGAACGTCGTTCCGCTCGGTAGCAACTCTGGCACCTTGACCCTATGGTCATCCGTGTCACTCGCTGACTTGTTGCCGCCTAAACAGTCGTCAAACAGTCGTCAATCGGCCGTAATGACACATCAGATGCATGGTCGCGGCGCCCGAAATCATCGACCGGAGACAGCCATGCCCCTCCCCTCTGTACTCGGCCTTCC
>NZ_JBIVVI010000514.1:0-6087 GCF_044757675.1 Kitasatospora sp. NPDC091257 | reverse complement strand
GGGAGGTCCGGTCGGCCCGGGTCGGCGCCGCGGTGCCTCCGTGCGGCCCGCCGGCGGCCCGGTCGCGGCCGCGCCGCGTTCCGTTCCCCCGGGCTCCCGCCCGCTTCGGCGGTCGGGCCCGGCCCGCCGGAACCCCTCGGCCGCGGCCGCCCTCCGGTTCCTCCGGCGGCCGCGACTCCCCCACACCTGTTCGGTCCGACAGCAGAAAGGTAGGACCGGCCCTGGCCGATCCATCGGTCACATGCCTGCCTGCCACCTGATCGAGTGAACCGCCGTGACCTCGACCCGATCCGGGCCGTTACCGGGCGGTATGCGCGGCCGCCCGCGCGGCCCCGCCCGGGCGCGCGTTCGGCCCGCCGCGGCGCGCGCCCCACCCGCGCCGTGCGCTCGGCCGGTGACGTGCGCTCAGCCGGCGGTGTGCGCGATCAGCTCCCGTACCGCCCGGGCGACCTCGTCGGGGTGCTCCATCATCGCCACGTGCCCGGATTCCGGCAGCACCAGCAGCCGGGCGTCCGTGAAGGCCGCGCAGGCGCGGCGGGCCGAGCGGTAGGAGACCAGCTTGTCGCGCAGCCCGTACACCAGCAGCACCGGCGCCCCGACCCGCTCGGCCTGCCGCCACAGCGCCTGGTCGCCGCGCTCGGTGTACGCCGAGACGATGCCGCGGGCCGAGCCGACCAGCGCCTGCATCGCGTGCGGCACCTCCAGCCGGCGCCGGTACTCGGCGACCGCCTGGGCCCGGGCCTCCGGGCTCAGGTCCTCCGGAGCGCCGTAGACCAGCCGCAGCAGGTCCTCGGTGGCCGCCTCCGCGTCGCGCCCGCCCGCGGACAGCCGGCGCAGCACCGCGGGCACGCCGGGCACCGCGAGCAGACCGGTCGGCCAGGCGGAGCGCTGCGGGGGCAGCTCGGGCAGCGCCGGGGAGACCAGGGTGAGGCTGCGCACCAGGTCCGGGCGCACGGCCGCCAGCCGGACGGCGACCGCGCCGCCCAGCGAGTTGCCGAACAGGTGGACCGGGCCGCGGCCGGAGGCCTCCAGGTAGCCGATCACCGCGCGGACGTGGCCGGAGACGGTGAGGTTGCCGTCGGTGGGCGGGTGGGAGCGGCCGAAGCCGGGCAGGTCCACGGCCTCGCCGTCGACGTGCCCGGAGAGCCGGCCCATCAGCGCCTCCCAGTTGGCGGCCGAGCCGCCGAGGCCGTGCACGAAGAGCCCGGGCTCGCGCCCGTCGGCGACGCCGTCGGCGGCGGGCCGGTGCACCGCGAGCACCGCGCCGGGGACCTCGACCGTACGTACCTGCTGCTCAGCGCTGCTCATGGTGGACGATGGTAGTGAGCCCCGCCCCGGAAGCGCCGGGGTGGTCGGGCCGTGGGCCGCCTCCGTCCCACCACTGCCGAGGCCGAGGTCAGCGCCGTATTGTGGGCTCCTGACAACCAGGCCGATCGTCTTTTCTCGCCTTCGCCGAACGCGGGCGCGGTTACCGAAAAGTAGAATCGGCCATCCTGCAGCAGCGAACAGACCCCGAAGTGAGGAGCGCCGTGACGGCCATCCAGGAGGCGCAGGAGCGCCCGCGCGGTGCCCGCCTGCCGCGAAGCGCCCGCCGTGAACAACTGCTCGGTGCCGCCCAGGAGGTGTTCGTCGCGCAGGGCTACCACGCGGCCGCCATGGACGACATCGCCGACCGCGCCGGGGTGAGCAAGCCGGTGCTCTACCAGCACTTCCCCGGGAAGCTGGAGCTCTACCTGGCGCTGCTGGACAAGCACTGCGACGCCCTGGTCGAGTCGACCCGCGAGGCGCTGTCGGCGACCAACGACAACAAGCAGCGGGTGGCCAACACCATGGAGGCGTACTTCAACTACGTCTCCAGCGAGTCCGGCGCCTTCCGGCTGGTCTTCGAGTCGGACCTGACCAACGAGCCGGCCGTGCGCGAGCGGGTCGAGCGGGCCTCCGAGGCGAGCGCGACGCTGGTCAGCAAGGTGATCCAGGAGGACACCGACCTGCCCGAGGCGGAGTCCAAGCTGCTCGCCGCCGGGGTCTGCGGCCTGGCCCAGATCACCGCCAGGTACTGGCTCTCGCAGGGCCTGGAGATCCCCCGCGACGAGGCGGTGCGGCTGGTCGCCAGCCTGTCCTGGCGCGGCCTGAAGGGCTTCCCGATGCACCCGGGCGAGCAGTCCGGCGAGGGTGCCGCCCACCAGGGCTGATCCACCGACCTTCGTCGGGCCGGGGATCCGGTGCTCTATGGTGAAGCCGTACGGCACGGTCGCCGCGAACGCTTGTCCCAGGCGGTCCGGTGCCCGTGCGTGGAGGCTGCAACCCCGGAGGGACGGAAGCCGTGGAGGTCAAGATCGGCGTGCAGAACGCGCCTCGCGAGATCGTGATCGAGAGCTCGCAGACTGCCGATGAGGTCCAGAGCGCGGTCGCGAAGGCACTGGAGGGCTCGGAGAAGATCTTCGCGCTGTCCGACGAGCACGGCCGTCGCATCATCGTCCCGGCCGAGCGCCTGGCGTACGTGGAGATCGGCGAGTCGGCCTCCCGCAAGGTCGGCTTCGGCACCGCCTGAGGCGTCGCCGCACAGGATCGTCCGGTGCCCCGTTCCCGCGAGGGAGCGGGGCACCGTCGCGTGTACGACCGGGTGGGGCGGGGTACGGCGAGGGTGCGGCGCCGGTGCCGCACGCCCGTTCCCCGGGAGGCAGCCTTGCTGGTCGAGTCGATCGCCTTCGCCCTCGTCGGCCTGGTCACGGGCGGCGCCGCCCTGCTGGCCCTGCCCGCGTACTTCCGCGCCGCCCGGGCCCTGACACTGGGCACCGCGCTGGCGGCGGCGCTGGTCGGCGGGGTGGTCGCGCACTTCGGCGTGGACGGGCGCCAGCCCGCGGTGTCCGTCGCGGCCGCGGCGGTGGCCGCGGGCGTGCTCACCTCGCTGCTGGCCCGGCCGGACCTCGCCGCCGGGCGCGCCCCGGCGCACCGGCACCACCCGCACCGGCCCGGCGCCCACCGTGCGTCGCGGCGGCACCGGGCGGCCTGAGGAACCCCGCCGGCGGCCCGAGGACTCCTAGGACGCCAGGCCGAGGGCGGCCATCCGCTTGGTGTGCGCCTCGGTGATCCGGTTGAACATCTTGCCGACCTCGACCAGGTCGAAGCCCTGCACCTGCACGCCGCCGACCAGCAGGTTGGACAGCGCGTCGCGCTCGGCGACGACCCGCTGGGCCTGGCTGAGCGCCTCGCCCATCAGCCGCCGGCCCCACAGGGCGAGCCGGCCGCCGGCCCGCGGGTCGGCCTCGATGGCCTGGCGGACCTTGTCCACGGCGAACTGGGCGTGGCCGGTGTCGGACATCACGCTCAGCACCAGGTCACGGGTGTCGTCGTCCAGCCGGACGGCCACCTCGCGGTAGAAGTCGGTCGCGATGGCGTCGCCGACGTAGGCCTTGACCAGGCCCTCCAGCCAGTCCGAGGGCGCCGTCATCCGGTGGAACAGCTCCAGCGGCTCGACGAAGGGCCGCATCGCTTCCTGCGGGTCGGCGCCGACCTCGGCGAGCCGGTCGTGCAGCCGCTGGTAGTGCTGGAACTCGGCGGAGGCCATCCGGGCGAGCGCCGCCTTGTCGGCGAGGTCGGGCGCCAGCTTGGCGTCCTCGGCGAGCCGCTCGAAGGCGCTGAGCTCGCCGTACGCGAGCGCGCCGAGCAGGTCCAGCACCGCCGCCCGGTAGCCGGGGTCGGCCGAGCACGCGGCCCAGTCCCCGATCGAGCCGGCCGCCGCGTCCTGCGTCTCACCATGGGTCTCCATGACCCGCAACTTTAGTCCCGCCCCGCCGCCCCGTGCCCGGGCACGCCCGGTGACCGGCCGGACCGGCCGCTCCGGTGGCAGTTGCCGGGGGCAATGTCGGACGCGTCACGTGTTCGAGTCGTCGCCTGACTGTATGGTGGTACGGAGCCCGTCGTGTTCGCATGGTGTCACCGCCGTCTCGGTACCCCGCGCGAACCCTCCGTAGTGGCACCGTCCAGCCGGACGTGTCCGCACCGGAGGCACGGGTACTCACGTACGCGGATGCCCGGTCGGAGAGCCGATCGGCTCCGACCATGGCTTGGACTTCAAGCCTTGGCACCGCATCAGTGGCCGAGCGAGGGCCGCCGAGACCACGCCCCGAGGCGGAGGTCCCGCGCAGATCCCTCACGGGAATCCTCCCCGACGCCGCCGGCGACGCGCCCCGCACCAGGGCAGCGCGCACCGGCCGGCCGCAGGGACCGGCGCGGTTGTGCGTCCGCGCAGCTGTATCAGGGCCGCCAGGCCCGTAGGCAGCCGCGCGGCTGCCCGCCCGCCGCTCGCTCTCGGCCCTTTCGAAAACGGAAGAGGCAGCACCCTGTCCACCACCGCTGAACCCATCAAGACGACGTTCCGGGAACTGGGGATCCTCCCGGAGACCGCCGAGGCGCTCGAGTCCGTCGGCATCGTCCACCCCTTCCCCATCCAGGAGATGACCCTGCCGGTCGCGCTGACCGGCCACGACGTCATCGGCCAGGCCAAGACCGGCACCGGCAAGACCCTCGGCTTCGGCCTCCCGCTGATCGAGCGGGCCATCGTGCGCGCCGACGTGGACGCCGGCCGGGCCACCGAGGACCAGCTCTCCGACTTCCCGCAGGCGCTGATCGTCGTCCCGACCCGCGAGCTGTGCACCCAGGTCACCAACGACCTGCAGACCGCCGGCAAGGTGCGCAACGTGCGCGTCCTCGCCGTCTACGGCGGCCGGGCGTACGAGCCGCAGGTGGAGGCGCTCACCAAGGGCGTCGACATCGTGGTCGGCACCCCGGGCCGCCTGCTGGACCTGGCCGGGCAGAAGAAGCTCAACCTGTCCAAGGTCCGCGCGCTGGTCCTGGACGAGGCCGACGAGATGCTCGACCTCGGCTTCCTGCCGGACGTCGAGAAGATCATCACCATGCTGCCGGCCAAGCGGCAGACCCTGCTGTTCTCGGCCACCATGCCGGGCCAGGTCATCAACCTCGCCCGCCGGTACATGAGCCAGCCGACCCACATCCGGGCCGCCGCCCCGGACGACACCGGCGCGACCGTCGCCAACATCGAGCAGCACATCTTCCGTGCGCACTCGCTGGACAAGGTCGAGACGGTCTCGCGCATCCTGCAGGCCGACGGCCGCGGGCTGGCGATGATCTTCTGCCGCACCAAGCGCACCGCCGCCGACGTCTCCGACCAGCTGACCCAGCGCGGCTTCGCGGCCGGCGCGGTCCACGGCGACCTCGGCCAGGGCGCCCGCGAGCAGGCCCTGCGGGCCTTCCGCAACGGCAAGGTCGACGTGCTGGTCTGCACCGACGTCGCGGCCCGCGGCATCGACGTCGAGGGCGTCACCCACGTCATCAACTACCAGTGCCCCGAGGACGAGAAGACCTACCTGCACCGGATCGGCCGCACCGGCCGGGCCGGCGCCTCCGGCACCGCCGTCACCCTGGTCGACTGGGACGACATCCCGCGCTGGCAGCTGATCAACAAGGCGCTGGACCTGCCGTTCAACGACCCGGAGGAGACCTACTCCACCTCCGCGCACCTGTACGAGCTGCTGAAGATCGCGCCGGGCACCAAGGGCGTCCTGCCGCGCTCGGAGCGGACCCGCGCCGGGCTCAACGCGGAGGAGGTCGAGGACCTCGGCGAGACCGGTGGACGCGGCGCCCGCTCGGGCCGCGGCGGTCGCGGTGAGCGCAGTGAGCGCGGTGACCGCAGTGAGCGCGGTGACCGTGGTGGACGCGGCGGCCAGGGCGGCTCCGGCCGTCCGGGCGCCGGCGCCGCCACGGCCGAGACCGAGGAGCAGCAGCCGCGCCGCACCCGCGAGCGCCGCCGCACCCGCCGGGGCACGGCGGTCGGCGCCGAGGGCGAGGCCGCTGCCGTCGTGACCGGTGCCGCCGTGGCGACCCCGGCCGTCGAGGGCGCCGAGGACGAGGCCGCTCCGCGCCGTCGCCGTCGCCGCTCGCGCGGCGGTGCCGCCTCGGCCGAGGCCGCGGTGGCGGTCGAGTCGACCCCGGCCGCCGAGGCCGTCGTCGCCGAGGCCGCCGCGGTCGTCGAGGCCGCCGCCGAGGCGGTCACCGAGGCCCCGGCCC
>NZ_JBIVVI010000513.1:0-6102 GCF_044757675.1 Kitasatospora sp. NPDC091257 | reverse complement strand
CGGGTGGGCTGCCGCCAGCTCCCCGTACAGCCCGACCGCCTCCACCAGCTCGCCACGCACCACCACCGCCCCGTCGGCGATGGACGGGGCGGTGGGATCGGCCGGGTCGGGCAGCACGAACGCCGCCCGGTGCAGAGTCAGCACAACAGCGCCTTCGACTTCGACAGCAATGCCGGCGGCAATGCCAACGCCAGCGGAAACGGCAACGGCAACAGGGACAGGGACAGGGACACCGGCATCAACGACACCGGCACGGGAAGGGCCAGGAGGAGAGGAGGAGAAGGGGACTCAGTTGTCCAGGATCTTCAGCTCGGGGTGCGCGGTGCCGCCCTCGATCGCCGTGGAGGCGATGTGCGAGGCGACGCGCGGGTCGACCGGGTCATTGGCCGGGTCGTCCAGCACCCGCAGGTGCTCGTAGGTGGTCGAGCGCTGCGCCGGGACGCGGTCGGCGGCCCGGATGAGGTGGATCAGCTCGGTGAGGTTGGAGCGGTGCTTGGCACCCGCCGCCGAGACGACGTTCTCCTCCAGCATGACGGACCCGAGGTCGTCCGCACCGTAGTGCAGCGACAGCTGGCCGGCCTCCTTGCCGGTGGTGAGCCAGGAGCCCTGGATGTGGGCGACGTTGTCGAGGAACAGGCGGGCGATCGCGATCATCCGCAGGTACTCGAAGACGGTGGCCTGGGTCGAGCCCTTCAGGTGGTTGTTCTGCGGCTGGTAGGTGTACGGGATGAAGGCCCGGAAGCCGCCGGTGCGGTCCTGCACGTCGCGGATCATCCGCAGGTGCTCGATCCGCTCGGCGTTGGTCTCGCCGGTGCCCATCAGCATGGTGGAGGTGGACTCCACGCCGAGGCTGTGGGCGATCTCCATGATCTCCAGCCAGCGCTCGCCGGACTCCTTCAGCGGGGCGATCGCCTTGCGCGGCCGCTCCGGCAGCAGCTCGGCGCCGGCGCCGGCGAAGGAGTCCAGGCCGGCCTTGTGGATCCGGGTGATGGCCTCCTCGACGGAGACGCCCGAGATCCGCGCCATGTGCTCGACCTCGGAGGCGCCCAGCGAGTGGATCACCAGCTCCGGGAAGTCCGCCTTGATCGCCGAGAACGCCCGCTCGTAGTACTCCACGCCGTAGTCCGGGTGGTGGCCGCCCTGGAACATGATCTGGGTGCCGCCGAGCTCGACCGTCTCGGCGCAGCGGCGCAGGATCTCGTCGAGCTCGCGGGACCAGCCCTTGTCGCTCTTCGGCGGCACGTAGAAGGCGCAGAACTTGCACGCCGTCACGCAGACGTTGGTGTAGTTGATGTTGCGCTCGATGATGTACGTCGCGATGTGCTCGGTACCCGCGTAGC
Source organism: Kitasatospora sp. NPDC091257 (assembly GCF_044757675.1). Lineage (NCBI taxonomy): Bacteria > Bacillati > Actinomycetota > Actinomycetes > Kitasatosporales > Streptomycetaceae > Kitasatospora > Kitasatospora sp. NPDC091257. The sequence goes on along the minus strand of NZ_JBIVVI010000513.1, from coordinate 4,762 downwards.
GACGGCGGCGCACCGCGTCGGCGGCGGAGCCGAGCGCGTGCAGCGGCGCCGAGCGGTAGAGCTCCAGCGCCTCCTCCGGGGTGATCCGGTCACCGGCGGTGGCGCGGTCGAGCACGGCCTTCAGGTCGGTGCTGGACGCATCGAGGGTGGTCGCTGCGAGCTCGGTCACCTGGCGGCCTTCTCTCTCTCAAGTGCTACTCGGGTACGGCCGAACCAGCCTACGCCAGCACATTCCGCCGCCCGCGTCAGCCCGCTGAACTGCGCACGGGCCGCCCCGGGCCGCGTCCGGGCCACCCCTGTACCGCGACCGGAACACGATCGGACCGCGACCGGACCATGCCCCGGCCCGTCCCCGCCGCAACCCTCAGCCGTCGGCCCCGCCAGCCCCGCCAGCCCTGCGCATCGTGCCGGCCGGGTTCCCGGCCGGCGGGTCGGCGGAGGCGAAACGGATCGTCCCGTCGGACTGCAGGGTGAGCGTCTCCGCGTTGGAGCCGCCGGTGCAGGCGCCGGGGATCGAGGAACGGACCAGTCGGGACTGGAACACCAGCTTGGTGGCGGAGGCCGACTTGAGGGTCCAGGCGCCCTCGCAGCTGATCGAGAGCAGCCCGGAGACGGCGTTGCGGCTGGTGGTGCTCTCCTGGCCGATCGCCGCCGGACGGACGGTGAGCGTGGTGGTCCCGCCGGGCAGCCCCTTGTCGGTGACCATGTCCCCGCTCCAGGTGCCCAGGAAGGCGGCGGGCACCACGCTCGGCCCGCCCGTCCCGGGCGGCACCGCACCCGGGGCGGACGCCGTCGCGCTTCCCGGAGCGCCGGAGGCCGAGGTGGACCCGGAGGTGACGGCGCCGCTCGGCGGGACGGCCCGGCCCGGGTCGGCGGACGCCTCCGGCAGCGGCGCCGCCGTGGGGCCCGACACCTCCGGTTCAGCTGTCGGTGGTCCAGATCTGCTGGTCGCCGCCGACGGCGAACAGACGCACCGTGTTGCCGATCGTGGTGGCGGTGATGTGCTGGATGGCGCTGCTCTGGATGGACGCGAAGGTGGTCCACGTCCCGGCGGTGTAGTCGCCGGTGGTGGTCCAGATCTGGTCCTCGCCGCCGATCGCGAACAGGCGCACGGTGTTGCCGACGACGGTGGCGGTCACCTGCTTGATGCCGCTGCTGGGCAGGACCTCGAAGGGGGTCCAGGTGCCGGCGGTGTAGTCGCCCGCCGCGGTGTAGATGCGCTGGTCGCCGCCGATCGCGTACAGCCGGACCTTGTCGCCCATGGCGACGGCGGTCACCTGCCGCATGCCGCTGTTGTTCGGCACGGGCTGGAGCGGGCTCCAGGTGCCGGTGGTGGTGTTCTTCGCGGCGGTCCAGATCCGCTGGTCGCTGCCGATCGTGAACAGGCGCACCGTGTCGCCCATCGTGACCGCGCTGACCTGACGCGTGCCGATGCTGTCCGGCACCGCCTCGAAGGTGCCCCACACGTTGGTGGTGTACGCGCCCTCGTTGGTCCAGACCTTGCTGTCCCCGCCGAGCGCGAACAGTTCGCTGGCCGGGCGGGAGGCCTTCACCTGCTTGACCCAGGCGCCGAGGTCGTCGACCCGGGAGCTGTAGGCGCCGGTGCGGGTCTCGGTGGCGGGCACGCCCAGGCAGCCGCCCTGCCAGGAGCGGGAGGCCACGGCCACCAGCTCGGCCTTTCCGTTGACCTCACGGACCGCCGGGGCGCCGGTGTCGCCCTTGCAGACCGCCGCGCCACCGGTGCCGGTGGTACCGATGCCCGTCGGAGCCACGGAGTCGAGGCTGAAGACACCGGAGTGGAGCTTGCCCGGCACCCACTCGTCCTTGGTCCGGCCGAAACCGGGAACGCGCAGCGACTGCCCGGCCGTCGGAGCCGTGGTCGCCAGCGGCAGCACCGCGACACCGTCCACCGCCGTGGCCAGACGGGCCATCACCAGGTCACGGTCCTGACGCGGCACCAGCTCGGCCACCTGGGCCGACTTCGCGCCGACCGTCACGGTGGTCTTCCACTTCGGCGCACCGGCCGCCAGGGCCTGCGGCTGCGCCGGGTCGTCGGAGAAGCACGACGCTGCCGTGACCACCCAGTAGTGGTCGACCAGCGCACCCGTGCAGCCCCGCAGGTGGTCACCGATCACCAGCCGCGCGGTGGAGGCGTAGGAACCGTCGGCGGCCGGGTCGCCGACCACGGCGCCGGCCGGAGTGAAGCTGCTCAGCGTGCCGGCGGCCGCGGCCGCGACCAGCACGCCCGCCCGACGGGCACGGACCTGGGACTTGCGGGACATCGGGAATTCCCCCCTGAGGAGTACGAGAAGTGGGTGCCCCGCCGGACCGGCGGCCGGGCGGCGGCCGGCCCGGCGGGACGTGGTGCGGGCCGGGTCAGCCGGTGGTGGCGGCGGTGATCGCCTTCACGCCGAAGGCGCCCCCGGGGACCTCGACCCACGGCGTCCAGTTGCCGGCGTTGTAGTCGGCGTCACGGGTGTAGACCTTGGTGTCCTCGTTGACGGCGACGAAGTGGACGACGTTGCCCTCGGCGCTGCTGGAGATGGCCTTCAGGCGGTTGTCGCTGACCTTGGTCCAGGCCGGGTCCCAGCCGCCGAGGCCGTAGTGGCAGTAGGTGGTGAACAGGTCGCCGAGGCCGCCGATGATCTGGAGGTCGACGGTGTTGCCGCGGGCGGCGGCGGTGATGCCCTGGACGCCGACAGCGCCGCCGGGGATCTCGCCCCACGGGGTCCAACTGCCGTCGGGCCTGTTGTCACGGCCGTAGACGCGAAGGTCCTCGTTGACGGCGAAGACGTGGACGACGCCGTCCGCGGTGGTGGCGCTGGTGATGGACTTCAGCTTGTTGACGCCGACCTGCTCCCAGCTTCCGCGCCAGCTGCCGGCTGCGTAGTCGGCGTGGGTGCTGTAGAGGGAGCCGTCGGAGCCGATGATCTGGAGGCTGACGGTGTTGCCGCGGACCGTGGCGGTGACGCCCTGGGCACCGCCGGCGCCGCCGGGCACCTCGACCCACGGGGTCCACGCGTCACCGACCCTGCCGTCGTGGGTGTAGACCTTGCCGTCGGAACCGACGGCGTAGACGTGCACGGTGTCGCCGATGGCGACGCTGTCCACGGCGGTCGGCGAAGGGCTACTGGCGGTCGACCAGCTGCCGATCCAGCCGCCGGCCTTGGAGTCGTCGACGGTGTTCCACACCCTGCTGTTGATGTCGATGATCTGCAAGTGCAGGCCGGCCTTGACCTCCGCCGTGCGGTAGCGCAGGTCGTTCACCCAGTCGCCGAGGTTGTCGACCCGGGAGCTGTACGCGCCGGTGCGGGTCTCGGTGGCCGGAGTGCCCAGGCAGCCGCCCTGCCACGAGCGCGAGGCGACGGCGACCAGCTCGGCCTTGCCGCCCGTCTCGCGGATCACGGGGGCGCCGGTGTCGCCCTTGCAGACCACCGCGCCACCGGTACCGGTGGTGCCGATGCCCGTCGGAGCCACGGAGTCGAGGCTGAAGACACCGGAGTGGAGCTTGCCCGGCACCCACTCGTCCTTGGTCCGGCCGAAACCGGGAACACGCAGCGACTGCCCGGCCGTCGGAGCCGTGGTCGCCAGCGGCAGCACCGCGACACCGTCCACCGCCGTGGCCAGACGCGCCATCACCAGGTCACGGTCCGTACGCGGCACCAGCTCGGCCACCTGGGCCGACTTCGCGCCGACCGTCACGGTGGTGGTCCACTTCGGCGCACCCGCCGCCAGGGCCTGCGGCTGCGCCGGGTCGTCGGAGAAGCACGACGCGGCGGTCAGCACCCAGTAGCGGTCCACCAGCGTGCCGGTGCAGCCGCGCAGGTGGTCACCGACGACGATCCGGGCGGTGGCGGCGTAGGAACCGTCGGCGGCCGTGTCACCGGGGACGGCGACGGCCGGGGGCGTGGCGAACGTCGCCAGGGCGCCGGCGGCCGCGGCCGCGACCAGCACGCCCGCCCGCAGCTTGCGGGCCGAGGAGTTGCGAAGCATGAGGTGTTCTTCCCAACGTGAAGGGCGGATGCGGGGGGTGGTGGTCAGCCGGTGACGGTCAGCTCGACGAGGGCGGCCGGGTTGCCGCCGGTGCCTTCGCCGACTCCCTGGAAGCCGTTCGTGGGGACGTCGACGGTCTGGGTGGTGGTGCCGACGGTGAGGCCGGCGCGGACCGCGCGGCCGCCGCTGGTCTGGACGAAGAAGACGTCGGGCAGCTGGAGGGAGAGGGTTCCCGTCGTGCCGGTGACGGTGAAGCAGATCTGGTTGTCCGGGTTGCCCGGGGCCAGGGTCCCGATCTGGATCTGGGTGGGCTTGCCGCAGTCGGCGAGCAGGATGTGGCCGTCGCCGCGCAGCAGCTTCACCTTGGTGATGGCGGCGGCGCCGGGGTAGGAGAAGTCCTCGACGGCCGGCGGCGCGGCGGAGTTGTCCGCGGGGGTGGTGTCGGCGGCGGCGATCGCGGTGGCGGCGCCGAGGACCGCGGCGGTCACCGCGGCGGTGGCCAGCCACCGGCGGGCGGTCCTCCGGGTCGTGCGGGACGGGTTGTTTGTCACCTGGGGCTCCATCGGGAAGGTGAGCGGGTAGCGGGTGGCGGGGAGCAGGTACCGGGGAGCGGGGCGGCGCGGGTCAGCCGGTGACGCGCAGTTCGAGCAGGGTGGTGGGCTTGCCGCTGCCGCTGCCGCTGCCGATCCCGACGGGGACGGCGGTGCCCTTGGCGATGTCGATGCTCTGGGAGGCGCCCTCGCTGGTGAGCTTGGCGTTGACCGAGTAG
>NZ_JBIVVI010000512.1:0-6103 GCF_044757675.1 Kitasatospora sp. NPDC091257 | reverse complement strand
GTGCGGGTAGCGGCCGCCGGCCAGTTCCCCGTAGATCGTCACCGCGGCGGCGCCGTCCCCGCGCACCGCGGCACCGTCCCGGGTCCCGCGCACCGCGGCACCGTCCCGGGTCCCGCGCACCGCGGCGGCGAACCGGGCCGCCGCGACGGACAGTTCGGGCCAGATCCGGCTGACGCCGAAGAAGGCGTCCAGGCCCTCGTCGTCCAGCAGTTCACGCCGCTTCGCGGCCCGCACCGAGCCGCCCTCGCAGACCACCGCGAAGTGCGCCCCGTGCACCTTCTCGGCCGCGGTCCACTCCCGGCTGCCTGGCCCGCCGGAGCGGCCGCGCGCGGGGATCTTGGGGTAGGGCCGCAGCTCGGGCCCGTCTGACTCCGTCTCGAAAACCGTCTCGGACACGAACGGCATCCTCGCCGCCGGGCCCGCCGCCCGGCAACCGGGATTCCGGCGGGCGACCGGCGGCGCCGGGGCGCCGCGCGGCCGGCGGGGGTCAGATCCCCCAGGCCGCCCGCAGCTCCGCGAAGGCCTCGTGGAACCCCGGGAAGGTCTTCCGCACGCAGCCCGGGTCGTCGAAGGTGATGCCGGGCGTGCGCAGCGAGGTGACGGCGAAGGACATCACGATCCGGTGGTCGGAGTGGGTGGTGATCTCGGCCGGGCGCGGGGTGCCGGGCCGGATCTCGATCCAGTCGTCCCCGGTGGCCACGGTGATGCCCATCGCGCGCAGGTTGTCGGCGCAGGCCTCCAGCCGGTCGCACTCCTTGACCCGGGTGTTGTGGACGTCCTCGATCCGCACCGGGCCGGTGGCGAACGGGGCGATGGCCGCGAGTGTGGGCATGGTGTCGGAGATGTCCCGCATGTTGACGGTGATCCCGCCGAGCCGGCCGTCGCCGGCCACGGTCGTGCGGTCGCCGCCGATGTCCACCCGGGCGCCCATCCGCCGCAGCACGTCCACGAACCGCAGGTCGCCCTGGAGCGCGTCCCGGCCGAGGCCCGGGACGGTGACCTCGCGGCCGGCCAGGGCGGCGGCGGCGAAGAAGTAGCTGGCGGTGGAGGCGTCCGGTTCGATCGGGTGGTCGGCGGCCCGGTAGCCGCCGGCGGGCACCTCGAACACCTCGCCGGCGGGGGTCCGTTCCCGCTTCACCTCGACCCCGAAGTCGCGCATCATCGCCAGGGTGATGCCGATGTACGGGGCGGAGACCAGCCGGGTGACGGTGATCCGCAGGCCGTCCCGGGTGAGCGGGCCGAGCAGCAGCAGCGCGGTCAGGTACTGCGAGGACTGCCCGGCGTCCAGGGCGAGTTCACCGCCGCGGACGCCGTCGGCGACGACCGTCAGCGGGTGGTGCCCCTCGGCCTCCTCGTGCCGCAGGTCCACGCCCAGCTCGCGCAGCGCCCGGGTGAGCGGGGCGACCGGGCGGCGGCGCATCTGGGCGGAGGCGTCGAAGCGGTAGGTGCCGCGGCCGGCGGCGGCGAGGGTGGGCAGGAAGCGCGCGGTGGTGGCGCCGTCCCGGCAGTACACCTCGGCGTCCGGCACGGCGGGCCCGGACGGGCGGCCCTCCACCCGCCAGGTGTCGGCCGTCCGTTCGATCCGGTACCCGAGGGTGTCCAGGCCCTGCACGAAGCCCTCGGTGTCGTCCGAGGACAGCGGGCGGCGCAGGGTGGTCACGCCCTCGGCGGCGGCGGCCAGGAACAGGGCCCGGGCGGTGATGGACTTGGATCCCGGGATCTCCACAGCGGTCACGGCAGGCTCTCCCAACACGAGTGTCCGACAGGCGTCTCCGGTGACGTCGGGCCCGATCCTGCCGCACCCGGCCGCCGCGTTCGCCGGCCTTCCACGGACTGGACGGTGACGCGGGCGACAACAGCGGGCGAAGGATCGGCGGGCGACGGATCGGCGGGCGACGGATCAGCAGCGCGCCCAGAGCCCGGCCAGGTGCGCGTGCAGGACCTCCTCCGCCTCCCCCACCGTCCGGTGCCCGACCAGCACGTGCGTGGTGAGCCCGTCGGCGAGGGCGAGCAGCGCGCGGGCCTCGGTCCGTGCGACGACGGCCCCGCCCGCGGCCGCCCCGCCGATCACCGATCCGCCGACGGCCGCCCCGCCGGCGGCTTCCGTGACCAGCCGCACCATCAGGTCCTCCAGTGCCGCGTAGCTGCCGCGCAGGGTCGCCGCCAGTGCCGGGTTGACGGCGGCCCCGGCGACGAAGGCGAGCCAGATCCTGGCCTCGGCCCGGTGCTCCTCGCGCAGCAGCGCCACCTCGCCCGCCACCAGTCCGAGTTCGCTGGCCGCCGACTGCGCCGGGCCGGCCGCGAGCCGGCTCCGCACCCGCTCGGAGACCCGCGCGCCGATGTGCGTGAGCGCGAACAGGAGCATCTCCTCCTTGGTGCGGAAGCAGCGCTGGACGGCTCCCATCGAGACCTCCGCCCGGGTGGCGACGTCCCGCAGCGTGACGCCCTCCAGCCCGTGCTCGTCCACCAGCAGGCAGACCGCCTCGGCGATCCGCCGGCGCCGGCCCTCGTGGTCCACCTGTTTGGGCATCCCGGTCTCCCTCCGCGTTCCTTCGGTCCTCGTTGGCCCTCGTCGGTCCTCGTTTTTATTCGATGCAAGCGTATCGGTTTCCGGACTATGGTGATTCCGTTCCGATGCGGTCGCATCGGAACCAGGCCGAGGAGAGCCGAGGAGAACTCCCATGCCCCTGTGGAGCAAGCCCGCCACCGAACTCGCCGCCGCCGTGCGCACGGGCGAGGTGTCGGCACTGGACGTGGTGGACGACCACCTGGCCCGGATCGCGGAGGTCAACCCGTACCTGAACGCCGTCACCCAGCTGCTCGCCGACCGGGCCCGCGCGGCCGCCCGGGAGACCGACCGCCGCCGGGCCGCGGGCGAGGAACTGGGTCCGCTCGCGGGCGTGCCGTTCACCGTGAAGGAGTGCACCCCGATCGCCGGCGTGCCGACCACCTTCGGCAGCCCGCGCTTCCGCGACCACGTCGCCGCCGCCGACGCCGTCCCGGTGGCCCGGCTGCGCGCGGCCGGGGCGATCCCGATCGGCCACAGCAACCTGCCGACCCTGATCCTCGCCGGGATGCACACCCGCAGCGAGCTGTACGGCGACACCCGCAACCCGTGGGACGCGCGCCGCACCCCCGGCGGCAGCAGCGGCGGGGACGGCGTGGCGGTCGCCGCCGGCATGGCCCCGCTCGGGCTCGGCAACGACTCCGGCGGCTCCGTCCGCGTCCCCGCCTCCTTCTGCGGGGTCGCCGCCCTCAATCCGACCACCGGCCGGTTCCCCGCCGACCAGCGCCTGATCGGCCCGGACGACCCCGGCCCGGCCTCCCAGGTCCTGGTCGCCGACGGCCCGTTGGCCCGTACGGTCGCCGACCTGCGGCTCGCCTACGAGACGCTGGCGGGCACCGACCCGCGCGACCCGCGCGCCGTGCCCGTCCCGCTGTACGGGGAACCGCTCGCCGCCCCGATCAAGGTCGCCGTCGTCGCCGATCCGGGCGGTCACGGCAGCCACGGCGGCCACGGGGTGCACCCCACCGTCCGCCGCGCCGTCGAGACCGCCGCCGACGCGCTGCGCGACGCCGGGTACGACGTCCGGGAGGTCCCCGACGTCCCGCGGATGGAGGAGGCGCTCGACGCCTACCACCGCCTCGCCGTCACCGAGTTCGCGCCGAGCTGGCCCGTCGTGCGGCAGTTGCTCGGCGAGGGCGGCGACCGCTACATCGAGCTGATGATGCGCGGCGCCCGGCCCGTGGACGCCCCCGGCCTGATCCGGTTGATGAGCGTCTGGATGAGCATCCGGCGCTCCTGGACGGAGTTCCTGCACGAGTACCCGCTACTGCTGGGCCCGGTGTTCACCGAGCCGCCGGTCGAGCCCGGACTGGAGTCCCGGGACCAGGCGGGCCGCGACCGGGTCGACTCGGCCATGCGGCTGTGCTCGGTGACCAGCTTCGTCGGCGTACCGGCCGTCGCCGTCCCCACCGGCCTCGCCGCGGACGGCCTGCCCACCGGCGTCCAGCTCGTCGGCCGTGCCTTCCGGGAGGACCTGTGCCTGGCCGCCGCCCAGGCCGTCGAGGACCGCCTCGGCACCCTCACCCCGATCGACCCCGTGCGGTAGCGGCCCTCGGGGCCGTCGCGGCTCCGGGGCCGTGGCGGCTCCGGGGCCGCGCCCCCGCCCGCCCCGCCGGCTACGCCCCCGGCAGCCCCGGCACCACCAACCCGCTCTCGTACGCGATCACCACCGCGTGGGTCCGGTTCTGCGCGCCGAGCTTGCCCAGCACGTTCCCCACGTGCGTCTTGACGGTCTCCTGGCTGACGGCGAGCGCCTGCGCGATCTCCGGGTTGGACAGTCCGGTCGCCATCAGCCGCAGCACGCCCTCCTCCCGCCCGGTCAGCGCCGCCCGGGGCAGCGCCTCGGCCGAGTCCAGCGGCCGGGCCGCGACCATCCGGCTCAGCGCGGCGGGGAACAGCACCGCCTCCCCCGCCGCCGCCACCCGCACCGCCTCGGCGATCTGCGGGACGGGCCGCCGCTTCAGCACGAAGCCGCTGGCGCCGGCGCTCAGCGCGGCGGTGACGTAGGCGTCGTTCTCGAAGGTGGTGATCACCACGACCTTGGGCGGGTCGGCGTGCTCCCGCAGCAGTTCGCGGGTGGCGTCGATGCCGTTGCGGCGCGGCATCCGCACGTCCATCAGCACCACGTCCGGCCGCAGCAGCCGGGCCTGCTCGACCGCCTCGATGCCGTCGGCGGCCTTCCCGACCACCGTGATGCCGGGCTGGGCGCCGAGCAGGGTGCCCAGGCCGCTGCGGGTGAGGGGGTCGTCGTCGGCGATCAGGACGGTGACGTCGGACGGCGCGCCCGCGTCGGGGCCGGCGCCGCTCACGCCGACCACCGCATCGGCAGCCGGACCGCCAGCCGCCACTGCCCGTCGCCGTCCGGGCCGGCCTCGAACTCGCCGTGCAGCAGCCGCACCCGCTCGGCCAGCCCGGGCAGGCCGTGCCCGGAGGTCGGGAAGCCGCTCGCGCCCGGTCCTTCGGCCGCGCCCGCCGTCCCGTTGACCACGGTCAGCTCCAGTTCCTCCGGTCCCGCCGTCACCCGCAGCTCGATCGGACCGCCGTTGCCGTGCCGCAGCGCGTTGGTCAGCCCTTCCTGGACGATCCGGTAGGCGGCCCGGGAGAGGGTGCCCTGCACCTGCGCGAGGTCCCCCGTGGTCCGCGGCGCCACGACGGCGCCCGCGTGCCGCAGCCGGTCGATCAGCTCGGGCAGGTCGGCGAGGGTGCGGGTCGGGGCGGTGCCGGTCTGCTCCTCGCGCAGTGCGCCGAGCACGTAGTCGAGGTCCTCCAGCGCGGCCCGGGTCGATTCCTCGATGCTGCGCATGGCGGCCCGCGCCGCCGCCGGGTCGTCGGCGAGCACCTCCCCCGCGACGGCCGCCTGGATGGTGGCGGCGGTCAGGGTGTGCCCGATGGAGTCGTGCAACTCGTGGGCCAGCCGGTTGCGTTCGGCCAGCAGCCGCTCCCGCTCGGCGGCCAGGGCGAGCCGCTCGGCGGGCGAGGGTCCGAGCAGTCGCGGTGCCAGCCACCGCAGCGCCCCCGACGCCCCGGCGAGCAGCACCGCCGCGAGGACCAGGCTGAGCGCCCCGATGACCCACGACCAGACGCCGGTCACGTCCGCGCCCCAGCCGAAGAGGCTGACCCGGGCCGAGCCCTCCACCCATCGTCCCGGCAGCGTCATCCCCATCACGAGGAGCGTGCTGCCGCCGATCAGCACCGTCCACCCGAGCGCCACGTGCGCCACCACGAACGCCGGCGTCCGCCAGCGCTCCGCCGCGGCCCCCTTCACCGGGGCGGGCACCGCGACGCCCAGCAGTCGCCGCGCGCCCGCCGCCAGCACCCGGCGCACCGCTCGGGGCAGCCCGGCCACCGCGAGCAGCAGCACCCACAGCGGCAGCGCCAGCCAGACCGTGTCCGGCCGCCCGGACACCCCGAGCGTCATCCCGAGCGCCACCATCGCCACCGGCAGCCCGGCCACCGTCGCCACCGGCGGCACCAGATAGACCAGCCCCAGCCCCAGCACCGTCCCGAGCAGCAGCACGGGCGAGTGCCTGAGCTGGG
>NZ_JBIVVI010000511.1:0-6114 GCF_044757675.1 Kitasatospora sp. NPDC091257 | reverse complement strand
GCCCGCGTCCACGGACGCGGGCCCCTTCCGCATGCCCGGCCGCCTCTCCGGAGGGCCGTCGATTCCGGGGTGTGACGGCGCGATCACCCTGCGCGCGAATAGAAGTGTGGTCGGAACGTGTCCCTGTGGTTAACGCGGCGTCACGAATGCCGTCATTTCTTGTCAGAGTTCCCAGCAAGTCGTGGAATTTCGCCCCAACTGCCCTTTTTGGTATCTGTTCTGACATGGCATGAGTTGCAGTAGGCTGACTCCGCGATAGGCGTCGCCGCAGGTCTCGTGCCGGAATGCACTTCGATGTGATGTGACATCAGGTGCCTTTCGGGGAGGTTCGGGCCGCCAGTCCCATTCGCGTTTAGGGGCCCGGACCGGCTCCACGCGATGCCACCTGAAGAGAGTTTCATGACGTCATTTGTGCAGGAACCCTTTTTCTGGGTCTTCATCGTGGTGATGCTCGCAGCCGTCGGAGCGGCCCTCCAGGCCCGCAGGACGAACCTCGCCCTGCGGCGGCGCAACGCCTCCCTGGAGGAGACGAGCGCCCTGGCACAGCGCCGGAGCGACGAGCTCGCCGCGCTGCACGACCACCTGCAGGGCCAGCACGCGTCCGAGCTGACCGCCGTCCGCCGGGACGCCGAGGAAGACACCAAGGCCGTCCTCAAGGCGGCGATGCGGACGCTGCAGGGCCTGGCCGACGAGCAGCAGGTCGTCATCGACAAGGTGCAGCGGAAGTACGGCGACAGCCCGCAGATCCTCGCCGACCTGATGACGATCGACCACACGAACAGCCAGTTCGGCCGGCGCGCCCAGGGCATCGCGGTGCTCTGCGGCGGCTGGCTGGGCCGCCGCGAGAGCGTCGCCTCGGTCTACGACGTGGTCCGCAGCGCCCAGGGCCGGATCCGGCACTTCGACCGGGTGCGGATCCACTCCCGGGTCAGCGTCTCGCTCGCCAGCAAGGTCGTCGAGCCGGTCGCCGTGGTGCTGTCCGAGCTGCTCGCCAACGCGACCAACTACTCCGCCCCGGACACCCCGGTGGAGGTCAGCGTCCAGGCCGTCCCCACCGGTGTCTGCCTGATCATCGACGACGCCGGCCTCGGCATGGGCCAGGAGGAGAAGGACCGCGCGGCACTGCTCCTCAACCCGGGCGCGCCGATCGGCCTCACCAGCCTGGGCAACCCCCCGAAGTTCGGCTTCGCCGTCTCCGGCATGCTGGCCGCCCGCTACGGCTTCCGGGTCTCCGTCGACTCGGTCTCCCCGTACGGGGGCGTGCGCGCCGTGGTGCTGCTGCCCGCCGAACTGCTCAGCAGCGAGGTCGCGGCCCCGCCCGTCGCCGAGCACACCGACTACACCGACTACCAGGCCCAGGCCGCGCCGGTGGAGCAGCCCGCGCAGTCCTGGGCGCCGGGAGCCGGCCAGCGGCTGGTGTCGCTGTCCGAGCCGGCGGCGCCCCTGGCCCCGGTGCCGGCGCCGTACGCGGCGACGGCGGGACCGGAGACCACCGCGGACGGACTGCTGCCCCGGCGCCGCCGCCAGCGCCCCGTGTCGGTCGTCCCCAACCCGCTGGACCCCGGTCGGGCCGAGGAGCCGGTGCGGAGCACCGGCCAGCACACGCCGTCCCGCCTCGGCGCGTTCCAGCGCGGCACGCTGTCCGGGCGCAACACCATGACCACGGAAGGAACCGAGATCCAGTGAGCCGTGATCTTTCCTGGGTGCTCAACGACGTACTCCAGGTACCCGGCGCCCGGCACGCCATCCTCGTCTCCGCCGACGGCCTCCTGCTCGAACGCTCCAGCGAGATCGGACGCGACGAGGCGGAGACCAACGCCGCCGCGATGAGCTCGATGCAGTCGCTGAGCCGCGCGGTCGCCCCGTTCGTCGGCGGAGGCGGCGGGCTCTGGCGCCAGACCCTGCTGGAGTACGACCACGGCTGGATCTTCCTGATCGCGGCCGGCAGCGGCGCGTACCTGGCCGCCTCCACCGCCCCCGACGTCGACATGGAGGCGATGTCCTTCCGGATGCAGCAGCAGGTGGGCGCGCTCGGACGGGCGATGTCGGCGGCGCCGCGCCAGAGCACGCTCAGCGGCTCATGACGGCCGGCGGCGAGGAACAGCGGGTCACCGGCGGCTTCATCCGCTCCTACGTCATCACCGGTGGACGCGAATTACCGAATGCGGACGACCTGTCTCTGATCACCTTGGTCACCGTCGCGCCCGAGCAGGACCTCCCCGCCCTGCCGAGCCCCGAAACCCGGGCGATCTGGGAGCTGTGCTCCGGCGGCTACCTCTCGGTGGCCGAGGTCGCGGCCCGGCTGGAGCTGCCGGTCGGGGTCGTGAGGCTGCTGCTGACGGACCTGATCCGGGAGGGACGGCTGCTGCGCCGGTCGGCCCCGCCCCCGGCCCAGGCCCCGGACCCGAGACTTCTAGAGAAGGTACTGCATGGACTTCAACGCCGGTTCGCCTGAGGACATCTACGTCCCCGGCGCGGTGACGACCGCTGTCAAGATCCTGGTCGTGGGGCACTTCGCGGTCGGCAAGACCACGCTCATCGGGGCGCTGTCGGAGATCGCCCCGCTGAGCACCGAGGAGAGCATGACGCAGGCGTCCATCCGCGTCGACGACCTCCGCGGCGTACCGGACAAGAAGACCACGACCGTCGCCCTGGACTTCGGCCGGCTGACCCTCGGCGACGACCTGGTGCTGTACCTGTTCGGCACGCCGGGACAGCAGCGGTTCATGCAGCTCTGGGAGGACATGGCGCGGGGGGCGCTGGGCGCCCTGCTGCTGGCCGACCCGACCCGCCTCGCGGACACCTTCCCCGTCATCGACCTGATCGAGCAGTACGGCCTGGAGTACGCGGTGGCGGTCAACAGCTTCGACCGGCAGAGCGACTACACCGAGGACCAGCTCCGCGAGGCGCTCGACCTGCTGCCGCACACGCCGGTGGTGTTCTGCGACGCGCGGGACCAGCGGTCCTCGGCCGACGCCCTGCTGACGCTCGTCCGGCACCTGCTCGAACGCGCCTCCTGACCTCCCCCACGCCTTCCGCCCCTCACGTCTCCCGGGTCCGCACCCGCCCGGGGCCACCCCCAAGGAACGACCCATGGAATCTCTGCAGCGACCCGTCCCGCAGTCGCCTCCGCCGGGCTGCCCGATGCACGTCGGCGTGAGCACGCCGCTCTACGGGGAGATGTTCTCGGCCGACCCCGACGCGGTCTACGACAAGCTGCGCGCCCACGGTCCCGCCGCGCCGGTGGAGTTGGCCCCCGGGGTGGACGCCACCCTGGTCACCTCGCACGAGGCCGCCCTGCGGGTGCTGCAGAACCCGGGGATGTTCGCCCGGGACTCGCGGCGCTGGGCGGCGCTCAACGAGGGCCGGGTGCCGATGGACAGCCCCGTCCTGCCGATGATGTTCTACCGGCCCAACTGCCTCTTCACGGACGGCGCCGAGCACCTGCGGCTGCGCAAGGCCGTCACCGAGAGCCTGGACCGGCTCAACGACAACCGGCTCAACCGGCACGTCGAGCGGATCGCCGGCTACCTGATCGACCAGTTCAGCGCGCTGGGCCGGGCCGACCTGCTGAACGACTACGCCAAGCTGCTGCCGCTGCTGCTGTTCAACCAGCTGTTCGGCTGCCCGGCCGACATCGGCGACCGGCTGACCCGCAGCATGTCCGCGCTCTTCGACGGCCTCGACGTGATCCAGGCCAACGAGGAGCTGACCTCCTGCCTGATGGACCTGGTCGCGCTGAAGCGCCGCCAGCCGGGCGACGACATCACCTCCTGGCTCATCCAGCACCCGGCCGGCCTGCGGGACGAGGAGCTCAAGGACCAGCTGGTCATGCTGATGGGCGCCGGCGTCGAGCCCGAGCGCAACCTGATCGGCAACGCGCTGCTCCTGCTGCTGTCCGGCGAGGGCGGCTCCGGACTGCGCATCGAGGACGCCCTCGACGACGTGCTGTGGAACAACCCGCCGATCGCCAACTACGCGACGCACTACCCGATGCAGGACCTCAACCTGGGCGGCGTCCCGATGGACGCCGGCAGCCCGGTGGTGATCAGCTTCGCCGCCGCCAACAGCGACCCCGCGCTCACCGACGCCCGGCTGACCCTCAGCAAGGGGGCCCACCTGGCCTGGGGCGCCGGCCCGCACGCCTGCCCGGCCAAGTCCCCGGCCCAGCTGATCGCCCTGAGCGCCATCGAGTGCCTGCTCAACGCGCTCCCGGATGTCATGCTCGCGGTTCCCGCGGAGCGCGTGGAGTGGCGGCCGGGCCCGTTCCAGCGCGGCCTGGTCTCGCTGCCGGTGCGGTTCAGCCCGGTGGCCGCCCGCACCGCGCGGCCGGTCGCGGACCCCGCCCCGGCCCCCTCGCCGGCCGGCTCCGAGCAGGCGCAGGCGTACCCGCAGCCCACCGCCGCCGCGCCCGCCCGGGCGCCGCAGAAGAAGGGCTGGTGGAGCTCCTTCCTGGACGTCTTCCGGGTCTGAATCCGGGCCCGATTCCGGGCTCGATTCCGGGCTCGATTCCGGGCTCGATTCCGGGCCCCAGGCGTCCGGGGCTCCGGGGATCCCGGTCCGACGCGCCGCCGGAAGCCGCCCGGTCACCGCGAGGTGAACGGCGTGCGACGGCGGTGCAGTACGTGACGTGGGCAACACGGATCGACGCTTGAGCGCGCTGTTGCTGGGTAGTACGCCGCCGTACTGCCCGCCCGCGTGTTGAAGGAGCCCGTGTGACCGCCATGTTGGAAGCCCGCCCCGCGGAGTCGGAGCGCCCTGACGGAAGGGCCGACCGCCGTGCCGCCGTACCGCTGCTGCGGAGGCTGCGATCGGCCGAGGGGCTCGCCGATCCGAGCCCGGTCTACGACGAGCTGCGGGCGCTCGGCGACCTCGTCCCGGCGCCCTGGGGCGGCTACCTGGTCACCGGCTACGAAGCGTGCGACCAGGTCCTGCGCGGCAGGACCTGGCTCGTCCCGGACTTCGCCTGGCAGGAGCGGCAGACCGGGACGGACCGCTGGGAGGCCGTCGCCACCCAGGAGATGAGCCGGACCCTCTCCCGGCTCAACGCCCCCGAGCACACCCGGCAGCGGCGCAGCCTCGGGAGCCTCTTCGACCGGAACACGCTGCGGGACATGGCGCCGGAGATCGAGGCCGACGTCACGGGGCTGCTCGACCGCCTGGCCGAGCGAATACGGACGGACGGCGAGGCGGACTTCGCCTCCGTGGTCGGCGAGCAGCTGCCGATCGGCACCGTCGGTCGCTGGCTGGGCATCGCGCCCGCGGACTACCCGCACATCCTGACGATGACCCACAACCAGGTGCACGCCCAGGAACTGCTGCCCACCAAGAGCCAGCTGGCGGTCTCCGAGCAGGCCACCATGGACCTGCGCGAGTACTTCACCCGCCTCGTCCGGGAACGCCGCGAGAACGACGGCGACGACGTGATCGCCGGCTGGATCCGCACCTGGGACGGGCTGGAGTCCGACCGCGAGGCCACCGACCGGATGGTCTACCAGCTCACCATGTTCGTCACCATCGCCTCGCTGGAGACCACGGCGACACTGCTCTCCTCGCTGGTGTGGCAGCTGCTGCAGTCGCCGGGCCGGTGGGAGTGGCTGCGGGAGCGGCCCGAGCACATCGACGAGGCGATCGACGAGGCGCTGCGCTACGACCCGCCGATCCGCGTCAACAGCCGCGTCGCGGGCGAGGACACCGTGCTGGCCGGGACGTTCCTCCCCAAGGACACCATGGTCCACGTGATGTACGGCGCGGCCAACCGCGATCCGCGCCGCAACCCGGACCCGCACACCTTCGACCCGCTCCGCCGGGGCACCCACCTCACCTTCGGCGGCGGCGCCCACTACTGCCTCGGCGCGGGCCTGGCCCGGCTGGAGGCGCGCGCCCTGCTCGGCCAGCTGCTGGAGCGCTTCCCGACGCTGAGGGCGGTGAGCCCGCCGGAGCACGCGCCCCGGATGGTCTTCCACCGGGTGACGTCCCTGAGAGTGGCCGCATGAACGTCTCCTCGCAGGCTCCCCAGTACCACCCGTACGCGATGCGGCCCCCGTACCCGGCGAACCCCCCGGCACCCACCGGCTGGTACGCCCAGCCCGAGCCGGCCACCCCTTCGGCCCC
>NZ_JBIVVI010000510.1:0-6127 GCF_044757675.1 Kitasatospora sp. NPDC091257 | reverse complement strand
CCCACCGGGATCCGAGCAGGTCGGCGGCCGGTCAGTCCGTGAAGGTCCTGCCCTCGGCCGCCACCCGCTCCAGCAGCGCCGGGGGCGCGAACCGCTCGCCGTACGCGGCGGCGAGTTCGCGGGCGCGGGCCGCGAAGCCGGCCGGGCCGCCCTCGTAGCCGTTGATGTACTGGAACACGCCGCCCGTCCAGGCCGGGAAGCCGATGCCGAGGATCGAGCCGACGTTGGCGTCGGCGACCGAGGTCAGCACGCCCTCCTCCAGGCAGCGCACCGAGTCCAGCGCCTCGCTGAACAGCATCCGCTCCTTGAGGTCCTCGAAGGGGACGTCCGCCGCCCCTGCGGGGAAGTGCTCCAGCAGCCCCGGCCAGAGCCGCCCGCGCCTGCCGTCCTCGCCGTACTCGTAGAAGCCCGCGCCGCCGCTGCGTCCGGGGCGGCCGAACTCGTCGACCATCCGGTCGACCACCGCGTCCGCCGGGTGCGGCGTCCAGGTGCCGCCGACGGCCTCGACCGAGCGCCGGTACTCGTCCCGGATCTTGCGCGGCAGGGTGAGGGTGAGCTCGTCCATCAGGGAGAGCACCTTGGCGGGGTAGCCGGCCTGGGCGGCGGCCTGCTCGATGCTGGACGGGTGGACGCCCTCGCCGACCATGGCGACGCCCTCGTTGAGGAACTGGCCGATCACCCGCGAGGTGAAGAAGCCGCGCGAGTCGTTGACCACGATCGGGGTCCGGTCGATCTGCCGGACCAGGTCGAAGGCGCGGGCCAGCGCCTCGTCCCCGGTCCGCGGGCCGCGGATGATCTCGACCAGCCGCATCTTGTCGACCGGCGAGAAGAAGTGCAGCCCGATGAAGTCGCCCTGGCGCTCGACGCCTTCGGCGAGCACGCCGATCGGCAGGGTGGAGGTGTTGGAGCAGAGCAGCGCGTCGGCGTCGACCACGCCCTCGATCTCCCGGAACACCTTGTGCTTGAGCTCGGTGTTCTCGAAGACGGCCTCGATCACCGCGTCGCAGCCGGCCAGGTCGGCGGCCTCGGCGGTGGGGGTGATCCGGGCCAGCAGCTCGTCGCGCCCGGCCTCGGTGGAGCGCCCGCGCGCGACGGCCTTGTTCAGCAGCCCCTCGGAGTAGGCCTTTCCGCGTTCGGCGGCCTCGACGCTGACGTCCTTGAGCACGACGTCGATGCCGGCCTTGGCGCAGGCGTAGGCGATGCCCGCGCCCATCATCCCGGCGCCGAGCACCGCGACCTTGCGGACCGGCCGCTTCTCGACGTCCTTCGGGCGTCCGGCGCCGGAGTTGACCGCCTGCATGTCGAAGAACAGCGCCTGGATCATGTTCTTGCTGGTCTGTCCGCAGACCAGCTCGGTGAAGTAGCGGGCCTCGACGGACATCGCGGTGTCGACGTCCACCTGGGCGCTCTCCACGGCGGCGGCCAGGACGTTGCGCGGGGCCGGGTAGGGCGCGCCGTTCAGCTGCTTGCGCAGGTTGGCCGGGAAGGCGGGGAGGTTGGCCGCGAAGGCCGGGGTGGCCGGGGTGCCGCCGGGGATCCGGTAGCCCTTGACGTCCCAGGGCTGGACGGCGCTCGGGTTGGCCTCGATCCAGGCGCGCGCCCGGGCGGCCAGCTCCTCGGGGGTGTCGACCAGTTCGTGCACCAGTCCGTGCTCCAGCGCCTGCGCCGGACGGTACTGGCGGCCCTGGAGCAGGAACTTCAGCAGGGCGTCGGTGATGCCGAACAGCCGGACCGTACGGACCACGCCACCGCCGCCCGGCAGCAGGCCGAGGGTCACCTCGGGCAGGCCGATCCGGCCGGCGGGGGTGTTCAGCGCGATCCGGTGGTGGCAGGCGAGGGCGATCTCCAGACCGCCGCCGAGCGCACTGCCGTTGAGCGCGGCGACGACCGGCTTGCCGAGGGTCTCCAGCGTGCGCAGCGAGCGCTTGATCCGCATCGACTTCTCGAAGACGGCCGCGGCGTCCTCGGGGCGGGCGGCGGAGAGCATCCGCAGGTCTCCCCCGGCGAAGAAGGTCTTCTTGCCGGAGGTGATCACCACGCCGCGCAGCGCGTCCGAGGACGCCAGGGCAGCCAGCCGCGCGACGACGGTCTCGAAGTCGGCGGCGAAGGCCTCGTTCATGGTGTTGACGGACTGGGCGGGGTCGTCGAGGACGAGGGTGACCACGCCGTCCTGGTCCTGCTCCCAGCGGATGGTGGTGGTGTCGCTCATGGGTTCACGGTCTCCAGGTCTACCGGTCTGCGGAGGAGGTGCCACGCCCGGCGTGTCCCAGGAAGGGTGGCGGCGGGCGACGGGCGGGCTCAGATGCGCTCGACGATGGTGGCGATGCCCATGCCGCCGCCCACGCAGAGGGTGATCAGGCCGTAGCGCAGGTCGCGCCGCTCCAGTTCGTCGATCACGGTGCCGAGCAGCATCGCGCCGGTGGCGCCGAGCGGGTGGCCGAGCGCGATCGCGCCGCCGTTGACGTTCACCTGGTCGTGGCGGAAGCCGAGTTCGCGGATGAAGCGGAGCGCGACCGCGGCGAAGGCCTCGTTGATCTCGACCAGGTCGATGTCGGCGGCGGTGAGCCCGGCCTTGGCGAGCGCCTTGTGGGTGGCCGGGGCGGGGCCGGTGAGCATGATGGTCGGCTCGGAGCCGGAGACGGCCGCGGAGACGATCCGGGCGCGCGGGCGCAGCCCGTACCGTTCGCCGACCTCGCGGTTGCCGATGGCCACCAGCGCCGCGCCGTCCACGATGCCGGAGGAGTTGCCCGCGTGGTGGACGTGGTCGATGGCCTCGACCCAGTGGTACTTCTGGAGGGCGACGGCGTCGAAGCCGCCGGCCTCGCCGATGGCGGCGAAGGAGGGCTTGAGGCCGGCCAGGGTCTCGACGGTGGTGCCGGGGCGGATGAACTCGTCGCGTTCCAGCACGACCAGGCCGTTGCGGTCGCGCACCGGGACGACCGAGCGGTCGAACAGGCCGTCCGCCTGGGCCTTGGCGGCGCGGGCCTGGGACTCGGCGGCGAAGGCGTCCACGTCGGTGCGGGAGAGGCCCTCGATGGTGGCGATGAGGTCGGCGCCGATGCCCTGGGGGGCGAAATTGGTCTCGTAGGCGGTCATCGGGTCGGCGAACCAGGCACCGCCGTCGGAGGCCATCTTCACCCGGGACATCGACTCCACGCCGCCGGCCAGGACGAGGTCCTCCCAGCCGGAACGGACCTTGGCGGCGGCCAGGTTGACGGCTTCCAGGCCGGAGGCGCAGAAGCGGTTCTCCTGGACGCCGGCGACGGTGTCGGGCAGGCCGGCCGCGATGGCGGCGATCCGGGCGATGTCGGAGCCCTGGTCGCCGACCGGGCTGACCACGCCGAGCACGATGTCGTCGATCGCGGCCGGGTCCAGCCCGGGGTAGCGGTTGCGCAGTTCGTGGATCAGTCCGACGACCAGGTCGATCGGCTTGGTGCCGTGCAGCGAGCCGGAGGCCTTGCCCCGGCCGCGCGGGGTGCGGATCGCGTCGTAGACGTACGCTTCGGTGGTCACGGTGGAACGCCTTTCAGCGGGTTTCGGGGCAGGGGGTGAGCGGGGTCGCCCAAAAGCTCAAAGGTGGAACGGTCAGCCGAGGAGGGAACGGCCGACGATCTCCTTCATGATCTCGGTGGTGCCGCCGTAGATGGTCTGGATGCGGCCGTCGGTGAACGCCCGGGCGACCGGGAACTCGCTCATGTAGCCGTAGCCGCCGTGCAGTTGGAGGCAGCGGTCGGCGGTGCGCTTCTGCAGCTCGGTGGCCCACCACTTGGCCATCGAGGCGTCCGTCGGGGTGAGCGCCCAGCGGTTGTGCTCGGTGATGCAGCGGTCCACGAAGGCCCGGGTGACGGCGCACTCGGTGGCCAGTTCGGCGATCTCGAAGCGGACGTGCTGGAGCTTGGCGAGCGGACGGCCGAAGGCCTCGCGCTGCTTGACGTAGTCGGTGGTGATCTCGACCAGGTACTCGGCGCCGGCGATCGCCGCGGCGGCGATGGTGAGCCGCTCCTGGGCGAGGTTCTGCATCAGGTGGACGAAGCCGCCGTTGAGTTCGCCGATCAGGTTCTCCTTCGGCACCCGGACGTCCTCGAAGAACAACTCGGCGGTGTCCTGGGCCTTCTGGCCGATCTTGTCGAGGTTGCGGCCGCGCTCGAAGCCGGGCGTTCCGCGCTCGACGGCCAGCAGGCTCAGCCCGTGCGCGCCGCCCTCGGGGGTGGTGCGGGCGACCACGATCACCAGGTCGGCGAGGATGCCGTTGGAGATGAAGGTCTTGGCGCCGTTGAGCAGGTAGTGGTCCCCCTCGTCGACCGCCTGGGTGCGGATGCCCTGGAGGTCGGAGCCGGTGCCGGGCTCGGTCATCGCGATCGCGGTGATCAGCTCGCCCGAGCAGAAGCCGGGCAGCCAGCGGCGCTTCTGCTCCTCGGTGGCGAGCGAGGTGAGGTACGGGCCGATGATGTCGTTGTGCAGGCCGATCGCCAGGCCGGAGGCGCCGGCCCGGGCGAACTCCTCGGCCAGCACCGCGGCGTAGCGGAAGTCCGGTGTTCCGCCGCCGCCGTACTCCTCGGGGACGGCGAGGCCGAGCAGGCCCTGGCGGCCGGCCGCGAGCCAGGCGGAGCGGTCGACGATGCCGGCCTTCTCCCAGCGGTCGTAGTGCGGCAGCACCTCCTTGGCCAGGAAGGCCCGCACAGTGGCCCGGAAGTCGTCGTGCTGCTCGGTGAAGATCTCGCGCTGCAACGCTACTCTCCTTGCTCTGCCGAAGGGTTGGGGGACGGGATGCCGGGGCCGAGTGGCGGGACGCCGGGTTCCAGGGAGGGGACGCCCCAGTCGCGGGCCACCTCGCCGGTGTCCGCGCCCGGGCGGGCCGGCGGGCGGCGCAGGGCGCCGGGGGTCGCGGAGAAGCGCGGGGCCGGGGCGGGCTGGGTGACACCGTCCGCCTCGACGTACGTCCCGCGCGCCGACAGGTGGCCGTCCACGGCGGCCTGACGCATCGTCAGCACCGGTTCCACGCAGGCGTCCGAGCCCGCGAAGACGGCCTCCCACTCGGCCCTGGTCCGGGTGGCGAAGCGGGCGGCGATCAGGGCCCGCAGCTCGGGCCAGCGGGCCGGGTCGTACTGGCCGGGCGCGTCCGGGCCCAGCTCCAGCAGCCGGGCGAACTCGGCGTAGAAGCGCGGCTCCAGCGCGCCGACGGCCAGGTGCCCGCCGTCGGCCGCCCGGTAGAGCGCGTAGAACGGCGCGCCGCCGTCGAGCAGGTTGACGCCCCGGCGGTCCTGCCAGTGACCGGCCGCCAGCAGGCCCCACAGCATGCTGCCGAGGTGCGCCGCGCCGTCCACGATCGCGGCGTCCACCACCTGGCCCGTGCCGGTGGCCCGGGCGTGGTGCAGACCGGCGAGCAGGCCGACGGCCAGGTAGAGCGAGCCGCCCGCGTAGTCGCCCAGCAGGTTGGCCGGGATGCCGGGGGCCTCCTCGGCCCCGCCCGGCGCGGCCACCATCCCGAGCACCCCGGCGACCGCCGCGTACCCGAGGTCGTGCCCGGCGGTCGCCGCCCGGGGCCCGTGCTGCCCCCAGCCGGTCATCCGCCCGTACACCAGCGCCGGGTTGCGCGCCAGGCACACCTCCGGCCCGACGCCGAGGCGCTCCGCGACACCGGGCCGGTAGCCCTCGATCAGCAGGTCCGCCCGCTCGACCAGGTCCAGCACCCGCCCGGGGCCCTCGGGGGACTTCAGGTCGATCAGCACCGAGCGCTTGTTGCGGTTGCTGAGGTCGTACGCCGGATCGGTACCGAGCGGCGAGGGCTCCGGCCGGTCCACCCGCACCACGTCCGCCCCGAGGTCCCCCAGCAGCATCGCCGCGAAGGGCCCCGGCCCGATCCCGGCGAGCTCCACCACCCGCACACCCGCCAGCGGCCCCCCGGCCTCCGGCGCACCGCTCGCGTCACCCACTGGCAGCTGAACCCTTCCCGACGGGTTTGACAGTAAAGCTGTAACACTCGGGATGATAGGCAAGCGACTCGCCAGTAACAAGACCTCCGCCCTCGCGTCGAACCGCCAATTCCCCCTCGGCCGCGCCCCGCTGAGACCGGCCACTCCCCGCACACCCGGAATGACGGAGGGTGGGTCAGTGCACTGACGGTGCC
>NZ_JBIVVI010000509.1:0-6136 GCF_044757675.1 Kitasatospora sp. NPDC091257 | reverse complement strand
GGGTGGTCGGCACCGGGGTGGGAGCCGTGGTCATGAGTGCCTTTTCTCAGCCCGAAGTGCGGTACGTGGCCGGGGTGTCAGCCCGCGACGGCCTTGGTCCAGTTCTCGGTGACGACCTTCTTGGCCGCGTTGATCTGGTCGACGGTGGGGAAGGTGGTGAACGGCTTCTCGACGGCCGGCAGCTTGGCGGCGGCGGTGGCGTCCAGGGTGCCGTCCTTCTTCAGGGCCTCGAAGGTGGACGGGGTCGCGTAGCCGCCGAGGAAGAGGTTCTGGCCCTCGGTGCTGAACAGGTACTCCTGCCACAGGCGGGCGGCCGCCGGGTGCGGGGCCCACTTGTTGACGGCCTGGTTGTAGAACTGGGCGTAGGAGCCGTCGGTCGGGATGGAGACCTTCCAGTCGACGCCCTTGTCCTTGAACTCGTCGGTGTAACCGGCGTTCAGGTAGGACCAGTCGATCGAGATCGGGGTCTCGCCCTTCTCGATGGTGGCCGGGGTCGACTCGACCGGGTTGAAGTTGCCGGACTGCTTCAGCTTGCCGAAGAAGTCGATGCCGGGCTGGACGTTGTCCAGCGAACCGCCGTTGGCGAGCGCGGCCGCGTAGACGCCGCCGAAGGCGGAGCCGGACTTGGTCGGGTTGCCGTTGAGGGCGACCTGGCCCTTGTACTCGGGCTTGAGCAGGTCGGCGAAGGTCTTCGGGCAGTTGGCGATCTTCTTGGCGTCGCAGCCGATGGAGACGTAGCCGCCGTAGTCGTTGACGGCGGCGCCGTTCGCGTCCTTCATGGTGTCCGGCACCTTGTCGAAGGTGGCGACCTTGTAGGGGGCGAGGATGCCGTCCTTGACCGCCTGGAGGGCGAAGGCGCTGCCCAGGTCGACCACGTCGGGGGCGCGGTCCTGGCCCTTGCGGGAGTTGACCGCGTTGATCTCGTCCTGGCTGGAGCCGTCCGGGTTCTCCTCCTCGACCTCGATGCCGTACTTGGCCTTGAAGCCGTCGATGATCTTGCCGTAGTTCGCCCAGTCCCGGGGCAGCGTGATGACGTGCAGCTTGCCCTCCTTCTTGGCCGCGGCGATCAGGCCGTCCATGCCGCCGAAGTCGGCGGCCGAGGTGGCCGTCTTGGCGTCCTTGGCGCCGTCCTTGGCGGCGTCGCCGGACTTGGCGCTCGAACCGGCGGAGCCGCAGGCGGTGAGGGAGAGCGCGGCGGCGGTCAGTACGGCCGCGAAGGCGGCGGCGCGGGCGCGGTGCACGGTCACGGGGAAGTCTCCTGTTAAGGGGGCGTACTGCGAGGGGCGTTCGCGGGGGGTTCCGCGGGCCTGCGTCTCGCGAAGGGCGGCGGACCGGCCGGGTGAGCGATCGATCGACGTCGTCCGAGTTGACTAGCCAACTTCGCTGACAGCAGTAAGTACGCCGGAGGCCGGTGACGGGAAGGTGAACGGACGGCCCAGAACCGGGGTCGGGTGCGGGAACGGTGGAATCCGGCCATCGGAGCGTGAACCGTTCGGTGCGATGCTTCGAAGGCGCAGCGGGATAAGGTCGGGCTGTCCGCGCCGGTACGGCTGCGCAGGACACCGCCCCAGGAGGGACATTGACTGACGTGGCAACTGAGCCCCAGCGCCCCGGGGCCGAGGGGCGCCCGGCCGCCGGGGACCACTCGGCCGCCGCGGAGCCCGCGGCCGAGCGCCCCGGCGCGCTGTACCGGAAGGTGGCCGCCGACCTGCGCGAGGCGATCACCACCGGCGCGTACGGCGAGGCCGGCCGACTGCCCGCCGAGGGCGCGCTGGCCGAGCAGTACGGCGTCTCCCGCGGCACCGTCCGCCAGGCCCTCGCGGTGCTGCGCTCCGACGGACTGGTCACCTCCCGGCGCGGCACCCGCCGGGTGGTCCTCGGCGGCGCCCGGGTGCAGAGCTTCTCCGAACTCCTCAGCTTCACGCACTGGGCGTACTCGATGGGCGAGGAGCCCGGCGGCATCCTGGACTCGCTGGTGCGCCGCCCGGCCGACACCGCCGAGCGCGAGCAACTGCGCCTGGAGCCGGGCGCCGAGGTGTACGTCATCGTCCGGCTGCGGACGCTGTCCGGCACGCCGGTGATGGTCGAGCGCACCGTGTACCCGCCGCGGGTCGGCGAGATCGTCGCCGAGCTGCCGCCGGACGTGGTCTCGCACACCGAAGTGCTGCGCGAGCACGGCATCCTGTTCACCGACGCCGACCACACCATCGACGTCGTCCCGGCCAACGCCGAGGACGCCCGGCTGCTCGGCTGCCGCCGGGGCGGTCCGCTGCTGCGCGAGCGGCGGCGCACGACCGACCCGACGGGCACGCCGGTGGAGTGGTCCCAGGACCGCTACCTGCCCGGGACGGTGGCGTTCAGCGTGCACAACTCCCTGGCCGCCTCGGCGCTTTCGCGGCACGCGCGGGAGCTGGACTGAGCCCCTTGCGCGTGCCGCGCGGGCGTCCCCGGCGCGGGGGCGTCACCGTGCGGGCGTCCTCACGGCATGGGCGCCCGCACGGCGTGAGCGCCCTCAGCGCGTGAGCGTCCTCACCCCATGAGGGCGGCGAGCAGCGGGCGGTAGTACTCGAAGCCGGGCGTCGGGGCGCCCGCCACCTTCGCCCGCTCGTCCCAGCGCCGCACCGCCACCGCGTCCCGCGCGCCCGGGAGTTCGGCGAAGGCGGCGGCCCGGCGCTCGTCCATCGGACCGCCCTGGACGCCCAGCGTGTACTCGGAGGCCGCGGAGAGCCGCTCCCGGTACCCGGGCTCGACCGCGCACAGGTAGCGCTTGGCGGCCACGTGCAGCCGGACCGGCTCGGTGACCTCCGGGCCGAACCAGCGGGCCAGCCAGTCGGCCCCGGAGTCGCTGTGGCGATTGTCCTGACCCTTCATCAAGTCCCTTCCGTGCGCGGATCCCTGGCCGTGCTCGTCGAAGAAGTGGCCGACGTCGTGCAGCAGCGCGGCGGCGACCAGGTGCGCGGGCGCCCCGGCGGCCTCGGCGGCAGCGGCGGCCTGGAGCATGTGCTCGGCCATGGTGACCTCCTCGCCCAGGTACTCCCCGGCGCCCTCGCCCGCGAACAGGGCGGCGATCGCGTCCAGCGCGGCGGCGCGGCGGCGCAGCACCGCGAGGGTGCTGTGCAGGGAGTCGAGGTCGGCGTAGCAGCCCTGGAGGTGGCGGTGGCCGTCCTGCCGGAAGGCCGTCCGGGCGTGCATCAGGCGGGTGTTGTCGAAGATCAGGCAGTCGCCGGGGCCGAGGCGGAAGGTGAGCCGGAGCCCGGGGCGCAGGGTGATCGCGGCGAAGCGGCGGTAGGCGGCGTAGAAGGCGTTCAGGCCGTCCGGGGCGCCGGCCCGGACGGTGCCGATCGAGCGGTTGTTGAACCTGACCTCGCGGATCCGGCCCAGGGGGTCCACGTCGATCAGCGGGCGGTCGGCGCGCAGTTCGGTGCCCCGGTCGCGGAAGACGAACGGGACGGGCGTACGGGTGAGGACCTCGAACGCGGCCGGCGCCTCCTCCCGGAGGACCGACGCGGCCTTGAACCCGTCCACCAGTCCGGAGTCGCCGCCGGTCGCCGAGTTCTCCAGGCAGTGCAGCAGCTGGAGGGTCGGCACCGGGTCCCGGTACGGGTTGTCGGTGTGCGGGGCGATGGCGACGCTGGTGAAGGCGAGGTTGTTCGGGTCCGGCTCGACCCGGACGTCGAACAGCTCCCCGTAGTTGGTGACCCGTACGTGGCCGAAGCTCTCCGCCACCCGCAGCACCTGCCGCTCGACGGTCGGCACCCCGCGCAGCACGGCGAAGCCGTCGTCCCGTACGGCGGCCAGCACCGCGGCCCGCTCGGCCGGGTCGGCCAGGTAGGCCTCCCAGCGCGCCTGCGGGAGGCCGGACGCGAAGTCCGCCGCCGTCCAGAGCCGCTTGCCCCGCTCGGTGCGCCCGTCGCCCTCGTCGGCCCGGTCGAGCCACTCCAGCGGGTAGCGGGAGCGGTGGCCGTCCGACCAGCGCACCTCCAGGTGCCCGTCGGCCTCGGTGCTCCCGGCGACCGCCAGGTCCTCGGGCAGGTCGTCGATCTGGAACAGCTTCTGTCCGTTGCGCGGGTCCCGGCACTCGGCGCACGGGCAGTTGTCGCGCAGCCAGTACGGCGGCAGTTCGGTCATCGGTCTTCTCCTCGGCGGCACTACGGCTGTCATATGGGCTGAAGTTGTATAGCCAACTTCAGGCACTGTCCGGGAGCCTGCCTGCCGCCGGTGAGTTCCACGTGCCGGGCGGGTGAACGCTTCGGAAACTGTGCCGGTGGGCGGTTCCCGCGGGCTGTTCGGGTGACGGGCGCGGAGTGCGGGGCGTTTCGGGGACGGGAGGCGCCCGGGCTGGGGCACTGTCGGAGGAATTCCTCCTGCTTCGAGAGGTGATCGGCCATGGCCCATTCCTCCTCCAATCCACCCGGCTCGGGGCACACCGGGCTGCGGCGCGAGGTCGGCGTCATCGGACTGCTCTGGGCCTCGGTCGGGGCGATCATCGGCTCCGGCTGGCTCTTCGGGGCGCAGAAGGCGGCGGTGGCGGCCGGGCCGGCGGCGCTGCTGTCCTGGGGCATCGGCGCGGTGGCGATCATCCTGCTGGCGCTGATCCACGCCGAGCTGGGCGGGCTGTTCCCGGTGGCGGGCGGGACGGCGCGCTACCCGCACTACGCCTTCGGCGGGTTCGCCGGGATGTCCTTCGGCTGGTTCACCTGGCTGCAGGCCGCGACCATCGCGCCGATCGAGGTGCAGGCGATGATCAACTACGCCCAGCACTGGAGCTGGGCGGACGGCCTGCTGAACAAGAACCTGACCCTGACCGGCTGGGGATTCGTCGTCGCGGCCGCCCTGCTCGGAGTCTTCGTCGCGGTCAACTTCCTCGGCGTGCGGCTGCTCGCGCACACCAACAGCGCGGCCACCGTGTGGAAGGTCGCCATCCCGGTGCTCACCATCTTCGCGCTTGGCATCACCGAGTTCCACGCCTCCAACTTCGACGTGCACGGCTTCGCACCGGACGGCGCCAAGGGCGTGCTCACCGCGATCAGCAGCAGCGGGGTGATCTTCGCACTGCTCGGCTTCGAACAGGCCATCCAGTGGGCGGGCGAGAGCCGCAACCCGCGCCGGGACATCCCCCGCGCGGTGCTCGGCTCGGTGGTGGTCGGCACCGTCGTCTACGTGATGCTCCAGGTGGTGTTCATCGGCGCACTGCCGCCGGAGACCTTCGCCCAGGGCTGGAGCACGCTCGACTACCCCGGGATCAGCGGACCGTTCGCCGGCCTGGCGACCCTGATCGGCCTGGGCTGGCTGGCCACCGTGCTGTTCATCGACGCGGTCATCTCGCCCGCCGGCACCGGGCTGGTCTACATCACCTCCAGCTCCCGGGTCACCTACGGCCTGAGCCGCAACGGCTACGCGCCGCAGACGCTGCAGTCCACCGACAAGCGCGCGGTGCCCTGGCTGGGCCTGCTCATCGCCTGGGTGGCCGGAGTGATCTGCTTCCTGCCCTTCCCGAGCTGGCAGCAGCTGGTCGGCTTCATCACCTCGGCGGTGGTGCTGATGTACGCGGGCGCCCCGCTGGCCTTCGGGGTGCTGCGCAAGCGGCTGCCGAAGATGGAGCGCTCGTACCACCTGCCCGGCGGCTCGGTGATCTCGCCGATGGCCTTCGCGGTGGCGAGCCTGGTCATCTACTGGTCCGGCTGGGACACCCTGTGGCGCCTGGGCCTGGCGATCGTGATCGGCTACCTGCTGCTCGGCGGGTACTCCTGGTACGCGCGCTCCAAGGGGCTGCCGAACGCGCCCCGGATGGACTTCCGGGCCGGGCAGTGGCTGCCGGTCTACCTGCTCGGCATGGGCCTGACCTCCTGGCAGGGCACCTTCGGCGCGGGCGCGAAGGGGAACCTGCCGCTGTGGTGGGACATCGTGGTCGTGGTGGTGTTCTCGCTGGTCGTCTACTACTGGGCGCTGGCGATCGCGCTGCCGGCGGAGGAGATCGAGCGGAACATCCGCGGCGTCGAGGTGGTGGACGTCAACGGGCACTGAGCCCGGGCACGGCCGCGGCCCCCGCAGGACGTCCTGCGGGGGCGGCGGCGCGGGCGCGGCGGCGGGCGGGGCGCGCGCCCCGGGCGCGGCCGGGCGCGCCCACACGCACGAC
>NZ_JBIVVI010000508.1:0-6144 GCF_044757675.1 Kitasatospora sp. NPDC091257 | reverse complement strand
CTGGCTGGGCCGGGACCGGATCGACGGCAAGGGCTACGACCGCTTCGCCGGTCCGCGCGCCCAGGGCTCCGCGCCCGACGGCGCCCGCTCACCGCGGACCTACACGGCGGACCCGCTGGACGCCGGACTGAACCTGCTGGTCCAGCTCGGCGCGGACCGCCCCGACAACCCGCTGCTGCTCGCCCAGTCCGGGGCCCGCTGGCTGGGCCGGGACCGGATCGACGGCAAGGGCTACGACCGCTTCGCCGGTCCGCGCGCCCAGGGCTCCGCGCCCGACGGCGCCCGCTCGCCGCTGACCTACTGGGTCGACGGCGACGGCGGGCTGCGCCGGGTGACGATGCGGATGCCGGGGCTGGGCACCCCCACCACCGTCGAGCTCACCGGCCGGGAGGCGGACGCCAAGCTGCCGGAGGCCCCGTGGCTCACCGGCTGACCGGCTGACCGGCTGACCGGCTGACGGCTGACCGGTCGACCCGGCCGGTCGGGCACGGCCGGAAGTCCGCAGGACAGGGCGGTCAGCCGTACCAAAATCGTTGGTGAGGCAGCAATGGCTTCATCATCTTCCGTTCACCCGGACCCGGCTGCCAGCATCGGCGCACCGTCACCGCCCGAGGGAGTAGCCGATGAACCGCCCCCGTTCCCTGCGCTGTCTGGCCGCACTGTCCCTGGTCGTCCTGGCCGCCACCGCCTGCGGGCGCTCCGACCAGGGCGGCTCCCCGGCCGCCGGCGCGGCGCAGGCCGGACAGAACTCCGGGAAGAGCGCCGCCGAGCTGCTCCCGGCGAAGAACAAGCAGAGCGGCGTGCTCAGAGTGGCCACCTCCGTCGGCTACCCGCCGATGGAGATGTACAAGACCGGCACCACCGAGCTGACCGGGGTCGACCCGGACCTCGCCGCCGCCGTCGCCGGGAGGCTCGGGCTGAAGCTGGAGCTCGCCAACTCCTCCTTCGACGGCCTGATCCCCGGCCTCCAGGCCGGCCGCTACGACCTGGTGATGTCCTCCATGACGGACAGCGCGCAGCGCCGCCAGGCCGTCGACTTCGTCGACTACTTCCGCACCGGCGGAGTGATCATGACGAAGAAGGGCAACCCCGAGGGCATCAAGTCCATCGAGGACCTCTGCGGCAAGAAGGTGGTCCTCGCCAAGGGCAGCTCCAACCTGGAGATCGGCGAGCAGCAGAACGCCAAGTGCGCCACCAGGATGGCGATCTCGCAGAGCGAGGACGCCCCGACCGGGCTGCTCCAGCTGGACAGCGAGCGGGCCGTCGCCACGATCGTGGACTACCCGGTGGCGCAGATGTTCGTGCAGAACAGCGGCTCCTACGAGGTGCTGCCGGAGCAGTACGGCACGGCGCCGTGGGGCATCGCGGTCGCGAAGAAGGACGCCGGGCTGCGCGACGCGGTGCAGAAGGCGCTCCAGGAGCTGATCGAGAACGGTGAGTACCGCAAGGTGCTGGACACCTACCAGGTCGGCGGCAGCGCGGTGGAGCGCGCCACCGTCAACGCGGCGCAGTGAGAACGGCGGCACCGACGAGATGAGCACCGACATGAGAGACCCCGGGATCCCCGCCGACCCCGCGACGCCCGCGCCCGCCGACCCCGCGACGCCCGCGCCCGCCGAGCCCGCGACGCCCGCCCCGGTACCCCGAACGGCCGCCGCCGGCCCCGTCGACGACGACCTGGCCTTCGAAGTGACCGGCCGGCCCCGCCCGGCACGCTGGTTCGCCGTGCTGGCGGCCGCCTTCGTCGCCGTCTGGCTCGCCTGGACCGTCATCGTCAACCCCAACCTGCACTGGGACATCGTCGCCAAGTACCAGTTCGACGGCGTGATCCTGGAAGGACTCTGGGTGACCGTCCAACTCACCCTGATCTCCCAGGTGGTGGGCATCGTCATCGGTGTGGTGGCCGCGGTGATGCAGCTGTCCGACAGCCCGGTGCTGCGGACCACCGCCGGCGCGTACACCTGGTTCTTCCGCGGCACCCCGCTGCTGGTCCAGCTGATCTTCTGGTTCAACCTGGCGCTGCTCTTCCCGGAGATCAGCATCGGCATCCCGTTCGACGGGCCCAAGCTGGTCAGCTGGCAGTCCAACACCCTGATCACCGGCTTCGTGGCGGCGCTGCTCGGCCTGTCGATCAACGAGGGCGCCTACATGTCCGAGATCGTCCGGGCCGGCATCCAGAGCGTCGACCCCGGGCAGCGCGAGGCGGGCGCCTCGCTGGGTATGTCCAACCGGCAGATCCTCACCCGGGTGGTGCTGCCGCAGGCGATGCGGGTGATCATCCCGCCGTTCGGCAACCAGTTCATCTCGATGCTGAAGACCACCTCGCTGGTCTCCGTCATCGCCGGCGCCGACCTGATGACCGTCTCTCAGCACCTCTACCTCGCCAACTTCGAGGTGATCGCGCTGCTGATCGTCGCGTCCATCTGGTACCTGGTGCTCACCACCATCGCGAGCGTCGCCCAGCACGCGGTGGAGCGGAGGTTCAACCCGGCCGGCGCCCCGCCGGCGCTGCACCGCCGGGTGCTGGCCAACCTGCGCCCGGGGCGCGGCGGAGCGGGAAAGCGCGTGAAGAAGGGGGAGGTCAAGTGACGACCACGGACCTGGGGAAGCCGGCCGCCGAGGTGGTCCTGTCGGCCCGGAAGGTGCGCAAGCGGTTCGGGGACCTGGAGGTGCTGCGCGGCATCGACCTGGAGGTCCGGGCGGGGGAGGTGCTCTGCGTGATCGGCCCCTCCGGCTCCGGCAAGTCCACCCTGCTGCGCTGCTTCAACCACCTGGAGAAGATCGACGCCGGGCGGATCGAGGTGGACGGCGAACCGGTCGGCTACGAGCCGTACGGCGCCTCCGGCAGCAGGCTGCGCGAGCGCCGGCCGCGCGACATCCGCCACCAGCGCGAGCGGATCGGCATGGTCTTCCAGCGCTTCCACCTCTTCCCGCACCGCACCGCGCTCCAGAACGTCATGGAGGGCCCGATCGCGGTCAAGGGCCGCCCCCGCGGGGAGGCCGAGCGCCGGGCCCGCGAACTGCTCGCCCGGGTCGGCCTGGCCGACCGCGCCGACCACTACCCGGCCCAGCTCTCCGGCGGCCAGCAGCAGCGGGTGGCGATCGCCCGGGCGCTGGCCATGGAGCCGACCCTGATGCTCTTCGACGAGCCCACCTCCGCGCTCGACCCGGAGCTGGTCGGCGAGGTGCTCGGCGTGATGCGCGACCTCGCCCGCAGCGGCATGACGATGATCGTCGTCACCCACGAGATGGGCTTCGCCCGCGAGGTCGCCGACCGGGTCGTCTTCATGGACCAGGGTGCCGTCGTGGAGGCCGGCAGCCCGGCCGAGGTGTTCACCGCCCCGCGGCACGACCGCACCCGGGCCTTCCTCTCGACGGTGCTCTGATGGGAGCGATGGGACTGATGGGAGCGGACGTGACCACGACCCCGGT
The DNA here is from genome assembly GCF_044757675.1 of Kitasatospora sp. NPDC091257. NCBI lineage: Bacteria > Bacillati > Actinomycetota > Actinomycetes > Kitasatosporales > Streptomycetaceae > Kitasatospora > Kitasatospora sp. NPDC091257. The sequence continues at coordinate 2,712 of NZ_JBIVVI010000508.1, read as the reverse complement.
CGACCTGCTGCTGCGCGGCGCCACCCTGGTGGACGGCACCGGGGCGCCCGCCCGCCCGGCCGACCTCGCCGTCGCCGGCGGCCGGGTCACCGTACTGCCGCCCGGCACCGCCGTGACCGCGGCCGAGACCCTGGACGTCACCGGGCGGGTCGTCACCCCCGGCTTCATCGACGTCCACACCCACTCGGACGCGCTCGCCGCCCCCTTCGGCGGCGGCACCCATACCGACGGCGACGCCCTGGACGAACTGCGGCTGGCCCCGCTGCTCCAGGGCGTCACCACCGAGATCAGCGGCAACTGCGGGATCAGCCTGTTCCCGGCACTGCCCGGGCGGCTGCCCGAACTGGCCGAGCACCTGCGGGTCTCCTTCGGCCTCGGACCGGTGCTGCCCGCCGAGGACTTCGACGCCTTCGCCGCCGGCCAGCGGCCCGAACTGCGCCGCAACCACATCACCTCGCTGGTCGGCCACGGCACGCTGCGCGCCGGAGTGATGGGCTTCGAGGACCGCCCGCCCACCGACCAGGAGCTGGCCGCCATGTGCGGGCTGCTCGACCGGGCGCTGACCCAGGGCGCGGCCGGACTCTCCACCGGGCTGATCTACCCGCCCGGCGTCTACGCGGACACCGAGGAGATCGTGGCCCTGGCGAAGGTCGCCGCGCGGCACGGCAAGCCGTACGTGACGCACCTGCGCGACGAGATGTCCCAGGTGGAGAAGGCGCTGGAGGAGGCGCTGGAGATCGCGGTGCGCTCCGGCGCCCCGCTCCAGGTCTCCCACCACAAGACCGCCGGGCGGCACGCCTGGGGCGCCACCCTGCGGACCCTGCCGCGCCTGGAGCAGGCCCGCGCCGAGGGCGTGGACGTGCTCTGCGACGTCTACCCGTACACCGCCGGCAGCACCGTGCTGCACGCGATGCTGCCGCCGTGGACCAGCGAGGGCGGGCCGGCCGCGCTGCTGGAGCGGCTGCGCAGCAAGGAGGTGCGGGACCGGATCCGGGCGGACATCGCGCACGGCGTCGAGGGCTGGGAGAACACCGTCGGCAACGGCGGCTGGGACCTGATCTCGGTGGCCGCCGCGCCCGCCCGCCGTACGGCCGAGGGCCGCCGGATCGCCGACCTGGCCGCCGAGCGCGGCACCGACCCGGTGGACCTCGTCTGCGACCTGCTGCTGGAGGCGCAGGGCGAGGTGACCATCATCAGCCACTCGATGCGCGAGGACGACGTCCGCCGGGTGCTGGCCAGCCCGCTGTCGATGATCGGCTCGGACGGGGTGCCCAAACCCGGCCGCCCGCACCCCCGCTGGGCGGGCAGCTTCGCCCGGGTGCTCGGTCACTACGGGCGCGAACAGGGGCTGCTGCCGCTGGAGCTCGCGGTGCACAAGATGACCGGCCTGCCCGCCGAACGGTTCCGGCTGGCCGGGCGCGGCGTGGTCCGGGACGGTGCCGTCGCGGACCTGGTGGTGCTCGACCCGGCGGCCGTCCTGGACGGCGCGACCTTCGAGCGGCCGCTGCTGCCGCCGGTGGGCGTGGAGACCGTCGTGGTGGCCGGGCGGGTCGCGGTGCGCGGCGGCCGGCCGACCGCGATCCGGGCCGGAGAGGTGGTGCGGGTCCGATGAGCCTCGCCCAGGTGGCCGCCGCCGCACGCAGCTCCGCGGCGCTGCCGCTGACCCTCGCGGTGGCCGCCGTCGACGTGGACGCCGCCGAGGCGGACCGCGGAGTCGACGCCGACGCGGTCGGGGTGGACGACACCGTCGTCCTGCCCGTCGCCAGCGCCTCCAAGCTGCTGCTGCTCGCCGAGGTCGCGCGGCGGCTGGAATCCGGGGAGCTGACGGCCGGACAGCCGGTGGAGATCCTCCCCGAGGACGTCACCGGCGGCACCGGCCTGCTCGGCCGGCTGAGCCGCCCCGACTGGACGGTGGAGGACCTGGCCTGGCTGACCGCCGCGGTCAGCGACAACACCGCCACCAACGCCCTGCTGCGGCTGGTCGGCCTGCCGGCCGCCGCCCGGCTGGCGCGCGAGCTCGGACTGGAACGGCTCACCCTGCACGACCGGGTGCGCGACGAGCGCGGGCCGGACGTCCCGCCGGTCTTCGCCACCGGCACCGCCCGCGACCTGGCCCGGCTGGTGGCCCTCGCGGTCCGGGGCACCATGGCCGGCCCGGCCGCCTCGGCCCGGCTGCTCGGCTGGATGCGCGCCAACACCGACCACGGCCTGGTGCCCGCGCTGATCGACCACGACCCGTTCGCCCCCGGCTTCCCCGCGCCGCTGCCCGGCCGCCTGCTGGTCGCCAACAAGACCGGTACGGACACCGGGGTACGGGCCGACGCGGGCGTCATCGTGGGCGCCCGCCGGGTGGCCTACGCGGTCGTCGCGCACTGGGACGTGGCGCTCGGGCCCAGCACCGAACGGGCCGCCGTGCACGCCATCCGGGACGTCGGCCGCGCCCTCGCGGCCTGGGCGCAGCGGCCCGCCTGAGCCGAACCGCCTGAGCCGGCCCGCCCGAGCCGAACCGCCTCAGCCGGCCGGCGGGCTCAACGGCCGGTCGGCTCCGAGCGGTTCGGCGTGTGTCCGCCCGCGGTGGAGTCCTCGGCCTCCTCGGCGACGACGGAGGTCGAGGCGTGCCGGTGGTGGGTCGTCGCCGCCGTCGCCGCGACGGACAGCAGGGCCGCGGCGGCGACCAGGAGCGCGGAGATCCGGCGGATCACGGGGGTCCCC
>NZ_JBIVVI010000507.1:0-6173 GCF_044757675.1 Kitasatospora sp. NPDC091257 | reverse complement strand
CTCCGTACGGCCCGCGTCCCCGGTGCCCCCGGCGCGGCTTCCGCCGGTGCGGCTTCCACCCGGGCCTCCGGTGCCGTCCAGGCGGTGCTGCCAGGCGGTGAGCAGGCCCTGCAGGGCGGCGGCCTCCTCGGTGCTCAGGTGCGCCAGCAGGCGGTGCTCGTTGCGCAGGTGGGCGGTGAACGCCTCGTCGAACAGGCGCCGGCCGGCGTCGGTGAGGGCGACCACGCGCCCGCGCCGGTCGTCCACGGCGGGGCGGCGGGTGACCAGCCCGGCGCGCTCCAGCCGGTCGATCCGCTTGGTCATCGCGCCGGTGGTCACCATCGTGTGCGCGGCCAGCTCGCCCGGGGCCCGCTCGTACGGGGCGCCGGCGCGGCGCAGCGCGGCGAGCACGTCGAACTCGCCCTCGCCCAGGCCGTAGCGCTGGTAGACGAGGGTCAGCTCGGCGGTCAGGCGGGCGGCGAGGCGGTGCAGGCGCCCGATGACGGCCAGCGGGGAGACGTCGAGGTCGGGGCGCTCGCGCCGCCACGCGGCCTGGATCTGGGCGACGTGGTCCGGGGACCGGTCCTCGTGCCGCTCCTCGTGCCGGTCCTCGTGCCGCTCTTCGTGCCGGTCCTCGTGCTGGTCGGGCTCCATGGACACCACCCTACGCCAGTAGCTTCCCAGGAAGCTATATTGCCTTCCATGGAAGCCACCAAACGCTGGGTGCTGCTCACCGCCCTCGCCCCCGTCGCCTGGGGCGCCAACTACTGGGTCACCCACGCCCACCTGCCCGCCGACCGCCCCCTGTGGGGCGCCGCCCTGCGCGCCCTGCCCGCCGGACTGCTGCTGCTCGCCCTCGCCCGCCGCCGCCCGTACGGCGCCTGGTGGTGGCGCAGCGCCCTGCTCGGCCTGCTCAACACCGCCGCCTTCTTCGTCCTGCTCTACCTCGCCTCCCAACTGCTGCCCACCAGCGCCGCCGCCACCCTCATGGCCGCCTCCCCGCTGGCCCTGCTGCTCACCGCCTGGGCGCTGGCCGGGCAGCGGCCGCGCCGCGCGCACCTGGCGGGGTCGGCGGTGGGCCTGGCCGGGGTCGCCCTCGCACTGGCCGGAACGGGGGAGGGGATCGGCTGGGCCGGGCTGGCGGCCTCCGCGGCCGCGATGCTCGTCTCCTCCGTCGGCTACGTGCTGGCCGCCCGCTGGCGCGAGGGCGCCGACCCGCTCACCGCCACCGCCTGGCAGCTGACCGCCGGCGGCCTGGTGCTGCTGCCGCTCGCCGCCGCCGAGGGCCCGCCCCCGCCGGCGGACGGGCCCACCCTGCTCGCCTTCGGCTACACGACCGTGGTCGCCACCGCGCTCGCCTTCACCTGCTGGTTCGCCGGGCTGCGCCACCTGCCGGCCGGCACGGTGGGCCTGCTCGGACTGCTCAACCCGCTCACCGGCGTGCTGCTGGGCACCGCGCTGGACGGCGACCCCTTCGGGGTGCGCCAGGGCGCGGGACTGGCGCTGGTGGTCGCCGGCATCCTGCTCGGACGCCCGCGCGCCGGCGCCGCCGAGCCCGCACCGGCCGCCGAGCCTCCCGCCGAGCCCGAGCCCGAGCCCGAGCCCGAGCCCGGCCCCGCCGCCCGCTTGCCTTCCGGTCGGGGCGCGTGATCCGATGGCGCGAGCATCGCGTGCCGGTGACGGACTGCGTCAGGCATGGAGGTGCGGAACCGAAGGGACCGCCACCCGTGGCCTCCCCCTCCACCGGCCGTACGGCCGCCCTCAGCCTGCAACTCTCCCGCGCGCACCAGGACTTGCGCCGCCGCCTCGCCGACCTGCGCACCAATCTCGGCCGGCCCCGCCGCCCGGACGGCGACGGCAGCGAACTCCTCACCCACTGCCTGGCCTTCTGCACCGCCCTGACCAACCACCACCAGGGCGAGGACACCGGCCTGTTCGCCCAACTCCTGCGCGAGCGCCCCGACCTGGCACCGACCATCGGCAAACTCGTCGAGGACCACGGCTTCATCACCCACATCCTCGCCCGGGTGCGCCACCTCGCCGACCGGGCCGCCGGCCAGTCCGACGCCGTCGTCCAGGGCGCCACCGGCGCCGACCTGGAGGCGATCGGACGCGAACTCGACGGACTCGCCGCCATCATGGACTCCCACTTCGGCTACGAGGAACGGGCCATCGGCGCCGCCCTGGACGCCGGGGTGCGCGACGACGGCTGGTCGGAGCCGGTGCTGCGCTTCCGGGCGCCGTAGGACCCGGCACCGTAAAACCCGTCGCACCGGCCGGCCCGCCTTCCCTACACTCGCCACGCGGCCGCGCCCCGACGCGCGGCCCGCCGCGACAACGTGACAACCGCGGCGACCGCGACGACGAACGGGACGAGAGAGGGGGCGGGCGGCCATGCCGAAGCAGAGCGCCGCCGCCCCCTCTCCCGCGTCGCGGTACGAGGTGATCCTGGTGTCCCTGGCCTCCCGGTGCCCGCTGCGCGGCCGGCACCGGAGCAGTGCTGCCACCGTCTGACACCGGCCTGTCCGGCCGTCGTCCCATTCCGTGGTCATGAATCCGACGATCCGTCGGCACTGCTGGAATCGCGCGCCCACCCCACGAGCGGAACCGCCTCGAAAGGCACCCGGGCCATGCGCACCCACACCACCACCCGCAGCACCACCACCCGCAGCACCACCGGCACCACCGCCGCCGCGACCGCCGGTATCGCCGCCGTCCGCAACCTCGGCATCCTCGCCCACGTCGACGCCGGCAAGACCACCGTCACCGAGCGGATCCTCTACCTCACCGGCACCACCCACAAGCGCGGCGAGGTCCACGACGGCACCACCGTCACCGACTTCGACCCCCAGGAGCGCGACCGCGGCATCACCATCTTCGCCGCCGCCGTCAGCTGCGCCTGGGCCGGGCACCGGATCAACCTCATCGACACCCCCGGCCACGTCGACTTCGCCGACGAGGTCGAGCGCTCCCTGCGGGTGCTCGACGGCGCGGTGGCGGTGTTCGACGCGGTCGCCGGCGTCGAGCCGCAGAGCGAGTCGGTGTGGCGCCAGGCCGAACGCCACGGCGTGCCGCGCATCGCCTTCGTCAACAAGCTCGACCGCGCCGGCGCCGACCTGGACGCCGCCGTCGCCGCCATCCGCGAACGCCTGCATCCGCGCCCGCTGGCCGTCCACGTGCCCATCGGCGCCGAGGAGTCGTTCACCGGCGTCGTCGACCTGGTCGGCCTGCGCGCCCTCACCTGGGACGACGACGGCACCCTGCACGAAGGCCCGGTCCCGGCCGGCCTCGAAGCCGTGGCGGCCGAGCGCCGCCGCGCCCTGGAGGAGGCGGTGGCCGAACTGCACCCCGAAGCCCTGGAGGAGTTCTGTGCCCGCGCCACCCTGGGCGCCGACACCCTCACCGCGGCCCTGCGCGACCTCACCCGCACCGGCGAGGTGGTCGTGGTGCTGTGCGGCTCCGCCTACCGCAACCGCGGCATCGAACCGCTCCTGGACGCCGCCGTCGCCTACCTGCCCTCCCCGCTCGACGTCCCGCCCACCCGCTCCGCCGACCGCGCCCAGCAGCGCGACCCCGACCCCGAACAGCCCCTGACCGCCCTGGCGTTCAAGGTCACCTCCGCCCCGACCGGGCGCCTGACCCACCTGCGCCTGTACGCCGGAACCCTCCACAAGGGAGCCACCGTGCTCGACACCGCCACCGGCCGCCGCGAGCGCGTCGCCCGCATCCTCACCGTCCTGGCCGACCGCCACACCGAGACCGACAGCGCCCGCGCCGGCGACATCGTCGCCGTCGTCGGCCCCAAGCACACCCGCGTCGGCGCCACCCTGTGCGACGCCGACCACCCCATCGTCCTGGAGGCCCCCGTGAGCGCCGAACCGGTCGTCACCGTCGCCGTCGAGGCCCGCCGCGCCGCCGACACCGACAGACTCGCCGCCGCCCTCGCCCGCCTGGCCGAGGAGGACCCCTCGCTGCGCGTGGCCACCGACCCGGAGACCGGCCAGCGCACCCTGTCCGGCCTGGGCGAACTGCACCTGGAGGTCGCGGTGGAGAAGGTCCGGCGCGAGGCCGGCGTCGAAGCGGTCGTCGGGCGCCCGCGCGTCGCGCTGCGCGAGGCCCTCACCGAGGGCGTCACCGGCTTCACCTACCGGCACGCCAAACAGGACGGCGGCGCCGGGCAGTTCGCCCACCTCGTCCTCGACGTCCACCCCCTGCCGGCGGGCACCGAGGGGGAGTTCGCGTTCACCTCCACCGTCACCGGCGGCCGGGTGCCGCGCGAGTACGTGCAGGCCGTCGAGGCCGGCTGCCGAGACGCCCTGGCCGAGGGCCCGCTCGGCGGGCACCCGGTCACCGGCGTCGCCGTCACCCTCACCGACGGGGCCACCCACCCCAAGGACTCCTCCGAGCTCGCCTTCCGCACCGCCGCCCGCCTCGGCCTGCGCGAGGCCCTGCGCGCCTCGCGGATGCACCTGCTGGAACCGCTCGCCGAAGTGAGCGTCACCGTGCCCGAGGACGCCCTCGGGACCGTCCTGGGCGACCTCGCCGCCCGCCGCGGCCACGTCCGCTCCACCGAACCCGGCCACGGCGCCACCGCCCGGGTCGGCGCGCTGGTGCCGCTGGCCGAACTGTTCGGCTACGCGGGCCGCCTGCGCGGCCGCACCCAGGGCCGCGGCACCTTCACCACCCGCCCGGCCGGCTACGCCCCCGCGCCCACGCCGGCCGGCTGAGCGGCACGGACCGGCTGAGCGGCGCCGGCCGGCTGTGCGGCGTCGCCCGGCCCTCCCCGTACCGGGAGGGCCGGGCGGCGTCCGCTACAGCGCCCCGGCGTCGGCCGCCGCCCACGCCGACGGGTACAGCGGACGCCAGCCCAGCTCCCGGCGCGCCGCCGCCGTGGACACCTGTCCCTCCCACGGGTCGAACGGGTCGAACGGCTCGTCCGGTGAACTGCCGGGGTGCGTCCGACCGTTGAGCGCGTACAGGTCCCAGGCCGTCAGCGGCGCGTCGTCGCCGACGTTGTACGTGCGCCCCTCGATGCCGGGCGTCACCACCGCGCGCCACAGCGCCCGCGCCACGTCCGCGTGGTGCACCACCGCCAGGCGCTGGTGCGCGGGCCAGTTCGCCGCCCAGTGCAGCGACTGCGCCAGGTGCGGATCGCCCTGCCCGTACACGAACGCCAACCGGGCCACCACCAGCGGCAGTTCGGCCCCCAGCGCGCGCAGCCCCGCCTCGGCCTGCGCCTTTGAGGCCGCGTACACCCCCCATGCCGGATCCGGTGCGAGCCGGTCGCCCTCCACGGCGGGGCGCCCCAGCCCCCGCCCGTACACCAGGTTCGTGCTGGTGTGGACGAACCGCCGCACCCCGGCCTTCGCCGCCTCCCGCCCCAGGGCGACGGCCGCGTCCCGGTTGACCGCCCACGCCGCCTCGTCCGGCACCCCGCGCAGCGCCGCCGCCACGTTCAGCACCACCTCGGCGCCCTCCAGCGCCCGCGCCCGGTCCGCCTCCTCGCACAGGTCGCCGACCACCACCTCCAGACTGTCCCGGTGCCCGGCCGCGGTGCGCATCAAAGCCCGTAGGCTGGGCAGGTAGGGACCGTGGGGCGAGACGTTCCACGGGAGACGAGAGGTTCGACAGTCGGCAGCCGGCCCGTCGGCGCCCCGGCAGGCCAGCCGGGGCGGCGCAGGTCCGACCGCCGACCGGAGGGAGACGCTGGGTGATCGAGCTGGAAGATGTTCCCGAGTTGATCGACCCGGTCATGGTCTGCGCCTTCGAAGGCTGGAACGACGCGGGCGACGCCGCCTCCGCGGCTCTGGCGCATCTGGACGAGACCTGGGGCGGCAAGGTGTTCGCCGCCCTGGACGCGGAGGACTACTACGACTTCCAGGTCAACCGGCCCACGGTCTGGCTGGACGGCGGCATCCGCCGGATCACCTGGCCGACCACCCGGCTCTCGGTGATCCGGGTGACGGAACCGACCACCCGGGACGTCGTGCTGATCCGCGGCATCGAGCCGAGCATGCGCTGGCGCTCGTTCTGCAACGAGCTGCTGGGCTTCGCGCACGAGCTGGGCGTCGAGCTGGTGGTGATCCTGGGCGCGCTGCTCGGCGACACCCCGCACAGCCGCCCGGTGCCGGTCAGCGGGGTCACCTCCGACCCGGAGCTGGCCCGCCGGCTGGACCTGGAGGAGAGCCGCTACG
>NZ_JBIVVI010000506.1:0-6179 GCF_044757675.1 Kitasatospora sp. NPDC091257 | reverse complement strand
GGGTGGTTCCATCCCCCTCTCACCTCGCTGAAAGGCAGGAACCATGGGCATATCGCTGTCCCGCCGTTCGATCTCCTCCGCCGCCGTGGTGGCGCTCGCGACCTGTGCGGTCGCCGCCACCGCGCCACCCGCGTCGGCCGCCCAGGACGGCGGCAGGCCGGGCGGCGGCGGGAGGCCGACGGTGGTCCTGGTGCACGGCGCGTTCGCGGACGCCTCCGGATGGAACGACGTCGCCACGCGCCTCATGGACGACGGGTTCACCGTCCTCGCCCCGCCCAACGAGCTGCGCGGTCTGACCGAGGACGCCGCCTACGTGGCCAGTTTGCTCAAGAGCATCAGCGGCCCGATCGTGCTGGCCGGCCACTCCTACGGCGGAGCCGTCATCACCCAGGCCGCCGCCGGGAACCCGAACGTCAGGGCTCTGGTCTACGTGTCGGCGTTCGCGCCCGACGTGGGCGAGTCCCCGGCCGAACTGTCGACGAAGTTCGCGGGCAGTGACCTCGCCACCGCGCTCAACGCCGTCCCCTTCACCGGCACCGGCGGCGGCGGAGTCGACCTCTACATCCAGAGCGAGAAGTTCCGCGCCGTCTTCGCCGCCGACCTGCCGGAGTCCCGCACCCGGCTGATGGCCGCCGAGCAGCGCCCCGTCTCCCAGGTCGGGTTCGCCGAGAAGGCCACCGCCGCCGCCTGGCGCGACATCCCGTCGTGGTTCGTCGTCTCCCGGCAGGACCGGGCCATCGCCCCCGACCTGGAGCGCTTCGAGTCCAGGCGCGCCAAGTCGCGCACCGTCGAGATCGACTCCTCGCACGTGTCGATGATGTCCCACCCCGACGAGATCGTCCGCCAGATCCGCGAGGCAGCGGGCGCCGCCGCCGGCGGCGCTGCCGCGGCCCCGGCCGAGCTCGCGGCCGAGCTCGCGGCGACCGGCTCCCACGGGCGGGCCGTCGCCGCGGTCGGCGCGGTCGGCGCCGCCGCGCTGCTGTCCGGCTCGGTGCTCACCCGCATCACCCGCCGGCGCGGCACCCGCTGAGCGGTCGGCCCGGCCGGGCCGGCCAGGGGCCTTGTCCCCTGCCGACCGCGCCCGGCCGGGCCGGCCCGCGCGCCGGCGGCGGGTCTCAGAGCGTCGGCCGTACGGCGGTGACGTCGCGCAGGACGGCCCAGACGGCGGCGGGCTGCTCCTCCTGGGCGAAGTGCCCGGCGTCGGCGACCACCGCGGTGGTGAGTTCGCGGACGCCCGCGGCGCGGAAGCCCCGGGCGTAGGCCTCGATGTCGCCGCCCTCGCGGTCGCCGCGCACGTGCCGGCCGACGGCCCGCGTAGGGCCGGCCGCCGCTCCGCCGCGGCTCCCTCGCCGCCCCCTCGCCGCTCAGGCGTGCCGGACGAGGGCGACCGGGCACACCGCGTGGTGGATCGCGGCGTGCGCCACCGGGCCGAGGTGGGCGCCGAACAGGGTGCGGCGGGTGCGGCGGCCGACCACGAGCAGCCGGGCCCCGTCCGCCGCGTCCACCAGGTCGACGGAGCGGCTGCCCTGGATCAGGTCGGCGGTCACCGACACGTCGGGGTGGCGCTCCCGCCAGGGGGCCAGTTGCTCGGCGAAGCGGGCCCGGTCGACGGAGGAGAGTTCGCCCAGCCCGCCGACGGCCTGGAGCGCCGTGTACTGGCTGGAGATCGGCGGCGACCAGACGTGCACCACCCGCAGCGGGGCCCGGCGCCGGGCGGCCGCGTCGAAGGCGAAGGCCAGCACGTCGTCCATCGGGTGGGTCAGGTCGACGCCCACCAGCACCGGGCCGTCCGACTCGACCGCCTCCGCCCGGACCAGCACCACCGGACAGCTCGCCCGGCGCAGCACCTCATGGCTCACCGAGCCGACCAGGAAGCCGCGCACCGCGCCCAGCCCGCGCGAGCCCAGGACGAGCAGGCCGGCCGAGTTCCCGGCCGCCTCCAGCGCCTCGGCCGGATCGGTCGGGACGATCGCCGAGGTGACCGGCCCGACACCGGCCAGTGGGCGCAACTCATCGGCCCGGAGATCGAGTTGGTCCAGTGCGTGCCGGTAGGTCTCCTCGCTGCCGACCACGTCCTGGTGCGGCCAGGGCCAGGCCTGCAGGAGATCGAGCGGGCAGCCGCGGCGCTGCGCCTCGCGGGCGGCCCACTCGGTGGCGGCGCGGCTCTCGGGGGAGCCGTCGAATCCGGCGACGACGGGTGCGGTCATGGTCTGCTCCTCATCCGCGCAGCGCGTCCAGGGCGGCGGTCAGCCGCCGCGCCGCCTCGTCGGCGACCTCGCCCAGCCCGCCGCCCGGGCCGGCCAGGGTGACCATGGTCTGCGGGTCGACGGCCTCCACCACCGTGGCCCCGCCGTCCGCCCGGACCACCACGTTGCAGGGCAGCAGCAGCCCGATCCGGCGGTCGGCCTGGAGGGCGCGGTGGGCGAGGGCGGGGTTGCAGGCGCCGAGGATCAGGTAGTCCTCGATCTCCGCGCCGATCTTCTCGCGCAGCGTCGCCCGGACGTCGATGGTGGTCAGGACGCCGAAGCCCTGCTCCTTGAGCGCGGCGGTGACCGCCTCCACCGCCTGCGCGAACGGCCGGTCGAGCCGTACGCCGAGACCGTAGTCCATGGTTCCTCCAGAAGAATCCGGGCGGCCCCAGTATCGGCGGACGCCGCCCCTGCCGCCTCCCGGAGCGATCGGCGGCCCGTTGTCGGTGGCCGCGCCTAGGCTCGGGCCGAACTGCTTCCGGGGAGGGTGTGGTGAAGGTGCGCAGGCCGGTCGACGGCGAGGTCCGGGTCCACTACGGACAGATCTACGTGGAGAGCGATCCCGACGGTCCCGGGCCCGACCTGGCGAAGGCGTTCGCGGGCCAGCGTGCGGGGCTCTGCGGCGCGGCCGTCCCCGGATCGCTCTGGCTGACCACCGGGCTGCACACCGGTGCCGTCGGTTTCACCGTCGAGGTGCACGAGCAGGCCCCGCCGCTGGACCACGAGTGGGAGGACGTGGTCGAGACCTCCTTCCGTCCGTCCACGGACCGGTGCCTGCTGGTGGAATGGGGTGGCGGCACCGTCCGGGAGCTGGACCTGGCGGAGGCCGATCACCGGGTGCGCTACTGCGCCCGGGGCATCGACGAGGGGCGCCGGCGGGACACCCGGGCGTCCGGTGAACCGCAGGCGGACCGCTACGCGCTCCAGTTCTGGCCCGCCCCGCCCGAGCCGGACCGCGTCCTGCGGCAGACCTCGCGGACAGCGGCGTACTGGCACGACTACGCCCGGCGGCTGCCGCCGCCCCCCACGCCCGAGGAACGCGTCGCGGAGGAACTCCGGTCCCGCCGCGCCCGGGAACGCGCGGAACAGGAGAACCGGGCCGGCGCCGAGTCGTGGGAGTGGGGCGGACGGCGGCCGAGCGAGGCCCTGCGCGAGCCGGCCGGCCAGGTGCGGGGCCTGCTGGAGTTCGACGCACCCCTGCTGCACACCCTGGACGACGCCGGCCCGCGGGTCCAGCGCTCGGTGGCGCGGCTCGCGGCCCGGCGCGCCTGCACGGCGGCCGGGCTCGCCGGGCTCGACTGGATCGCCGCCGCGCTGACCGCCCTGGACGAGGGGCGCCCGCTGCCGCCGCCCTTCGACGACCCGGCCGGTCCCTGGCAGGCCCTGGCCGACGACCCGCGCGTCCCCGCCCGGACGGTCCGCCGGGCCGTCGCGCCGGAGCGCGAGCCCTTTCGCCCGCCGCACGCGGACCCGAACGCCCCGCGGCCGATGTCCGTGCCCGTGCGGCGGCAGGCGTTCTTCTCCGTGACGGCCCCGGAGCGGCCGGAGCACCCGGAGACATCGGTCGCGGGGACGTTGGCCGCGGCGCCGTCGGTCGCGGGGCCGTCGCCGGTCGTCATCCGCACCGCCCGCCTCGGCCCGATCGACCCCGACCGGCCGCTGTCGCAGCCGCACCTGGCGCTGCCCGCCCTGCTCGGCGCGGCCGGGCCGGACCCGCTGCGGGCCGCGGTCGACGCGGTGTTCGCGGCGGTGGCGACGTACGGCGAGGACCACCGGACGCTGCTGGCGGAGGTCCGGGCCGTGCTCGCGGAGCACCGCTGACCGGCTGCTGCGGTGGGGTGTCGGGGTGGTACCGCGGTACTACGGGCGCGCCGATGATCGGACTCCGGTACCACGGATCGGAGCCGACTCCGCACGTAGCGTGGTGCACGAGGGCGGCCGGACGGACCGGCCCCGGAGCACAGAGGTGAGCGATGATCGAGGCGCACCGGCTGACGAAGCGGTACGGGGAGAAGACGGCCGTGGACCAGCTGGACTTCACGGTCCGGCCGGGGACGGTGACGGGCTTCCTCGGGCCGAACGGCGCGGGCAAGTCCACCACGATGCGGATGATCGTCGGGCTGGACGCCCCCACCAGCGGTTCGGTGAGGGTCAACGGCCGCCGCTACGCCGAGCACGCGGCGCCGCTCCAGGAGGTCGGCGCGCTGCTGGAGGCCAAGTCGATCCACCCGGGCCGCTCGGCCTTCCACCACCTGATGGCCCAGGCCCACACCCACGGCATCCCGCGCCGACGGGTCGAGGAGGTCATCGAGCTGACCGGGCTGTCGTCGGTGGCCCGCAAGCGCGCCGGGGCGTTCTCGCTCGGCATGGGCCAGCGGCTCGGGATCGCCTCCGCCCTGCTGGGCGACCCGGCCACGGTGATGCTCGACGAGCCGGTCAACGGCCTCGACCCCGAGGGCGTGCTGTGGATCCGCAACCTGCTCACCTCGCTCGCCGCCGAGGGCCGCACCGTCTTCGTCTCCTCGCACCTGATGAGCGAGATGGCCCTGGTCGCCGACCACCTGATCATCGTCGGACGGGGCCGGCTGCTGGCCGACACGACCGTGCAGGACCTGGTCCGCCAGGCCGGCGGCGACGTGGTCAAGGTGGTCAGCGCCGACCCGGCCGGGCTGCGCACCGCGCTGGCCGGCCCCGGTGTGGAGGTCACCGGCCGGGCGGGCTCGGAGGAACTGCTGGTCAGCGGACGCACGGCCCGCGAGATCGGCCTGGCCGCCGCCGAGCGGGGCATCGCCCTGTTCGAGCTCACCCCTCGGGCCGTCTCCCTGGAGGAGGCGTTCATGGACCTGACCCGCGACGCCGTCGAGTACCACGGCACGACCATCACCGCCGCCGGCGCCCCCGCCGGTGAGACCCCGAGGAGTGCGGCATGACCACCATCGCACCGAGCCCGATGCCCGCCTCTGGTGACCTGCGGCCCACGCGCCCCGCGTACCGGGTGACGGCGGTGCGGGTGCTGCGTTCCGAGTGGGCGAAGCTGTGGTCGCTGCGCTCCACCTGGATCACCCTCGGGCTGGCCCTGCTCTTCCTGGTCGGCTTCGGCCTGATCGCCGCCTACCAGTTCAAGTCACGGATGACCTCCGGCCGTCCGATGGACCGGGACTTCGCGAGCGCGAGCACACTGAGCCTCTCCCTGTTCGGCACCAACTTCGCCCAGCTGGCCCTCGGCGTCCTCGGTGTGCTGGTCGCCGCCGGGGAGTACTCGACCGGCATGATCCGCTCGACCCTGGCCGCCGTGCCGCGCCGACTGCCGGTGCTCTGGTCCAAGGCCGCCGTGTACGGGCTGATCGCGCTGGTGCTCGGCACCGTCGGGGTGTTCGCGGTCTTCGTCGCCGACAGCGGCGTCCTCTCCGGCACCCGGGTGGCGATGACCCTCTCCGACGCCGGGGTGGTCCGCGGCCTGCTGGGCGCCGGGCTCTACCTCGCGCTGGTCGGTGTGATCGGCGTCGCGCTCGGCGCGCTGCTGCGCTCGGTGGCCGGCGGCATCGCGGTGCTGGTGGCCACGCTGATGCTGGTCCCCGGGCTGACATCGCTGCTGCCCAGCTCCTGGCAGAGCCACCTCAGCCCCTACCTGCCCAGCCACGCGGGCGAGGCGATGTTCGCCCTGCATCACGACTCGACCACGCTCTCGCCGACGGTGGGGCTGGCCGTCTTCCTCGGCTGGATGGTCCTCGCCCTCGGCGCGGCGGCCGTGCGGCTGGTGCGCACCGACGCCTGAGAGACTCGGAGCGGAGACGATCCATCGCGGCGCCGGGGCCAACCGGCGCCGCACCCACGACCTCGACAGCCCGGCCGACCAGGGAGGTGCCACCGGTGAGCGAGCACGCCACCACCACGAGCCCGTTCGCGGCCGGAGGTATCCGGGCCGACGAC
>NZ_JBIVVI010000505.1:0-6182 GCF_044757675.1 Kitasatospora sp. NPDC091257 | reverse complement strand
CCCGGCGCCGACCCGGGCACCGCCCCCGGCACCCCGCTCACCCCGCTCACCCCGGAGCAGAGCGCGGCGCCGATCACCGTGGTCAACGGGGTCGGCACGCCCGGCCTCGCCGGCTCCGGCGCCGAGACGCTCAAGGCCCGCGGCTTCCGGAACGTCGCGCTCGGCCAGAACACCCCCGGCCAGCAGGCCACCCAGGTCTCCTACGACCCCGCGCTGAAGGCCACCGCCGACCAGGTCGTGGCGCTCTTCCCCGGCGCCAAGGCGGTCGAGGAGCCCGGCTCGGAGGCGATCACCGTCACCCTCGGCGCCGACTTCCGCGCGGCCGGCCCCCGGATCGACCCGGTGACCGCCCCGAGCCCGGAGCCCGGTGCCCCGGCCGGTGCCGCGGCGGGAGCCACCCCGAGCGGCGTCCCGAGCGGCGTCCCGGGTGGCGTCCCCACCGGCATAGCGGAGAACACCCGCAACGCCGACACCGACCCGTGCGCCAACCTGACCTTCGGCTGACCGGCCGACTGCCGGCCGTGGGCCGTGGACCGTGGGCAGACCGACCGCTACTGCGGGTCCGGCAATCCGGTGACGACGGCGGTGAGGCGGGTGCCGCGGGGGAAGGCGCCCGCCCCCGCCAGGTCCGCCAGCGCGGCGAGCAGCTTGGCGACGTAACGGCGCTCCAGCGCGATCCCGTGGCGGCGCTCGAACCGCTCGGCGAAGTCGGCCAGCTCGGCCGGGACCCTGCCGTAGCCGCCGCCGTGGTGCCCGTGGTCGATCCGCCAGTTGCCGAACCCGCGCCCGTAGGCGGCCCGGTGCAGCCGGGTGACCTCCGCCTCCAGGTAGCCCTCGCCGCCGCGCAGCACGGCCACCCCGAGCGCCCGCGCGCCCGCCGGCAGACCGGCCGCGATACCGGCCAGGGTGCCGCCGGTGCCGACCGGGCAGCAGACCACGTCCCGCTCGCCGAGACCGGGCAGTTCGGCCGGGATCGCGGCCGCACCGACGGCGGCCAGGGCATTGGAGCCGCCCTCCGGGAGCACCAGGCAGCGGCCCCAGCGACGGAGCGGCGCGTCCGTGCCGTGCTCCCCCTCGGCCCGGCCGGTGGCCTCCCGGTACTCGGCCCGGCTCAGGAACTCCAGCCGCATCCCGGCCGCCTCGGCGGCCCGCAGCGACCAGTTGCGCGGCCGGTCGGCCAGTTCCTCGCCGCGCACCAGCCCGACGCTCTCCAGCCCGAGCGCCCCGGCGGCGGCCGCGACGGCCCGCAGATGGGTCGAGTAGGCGCCGCCGAAGGTCAGCAGCCGGGTGTGGCCCTGCTCCACGGCGGCGGCCAGGTTGGGCGCCAGCTTGCGCCACTTGTTGCCGGGGACGGTCGGGTGCAGCAGGTCGTCCCGCTTCAGCCGCAGCTCCACCCCGGCCCGGGCGAAGGCCTCGTCGGCGCAGTCCACCAGCGGGGTCGGCAGCAGGGCGGGTTCGAGCATCCGGCCAGCTTACGGGCCCGGACGGCCGGGAGCCCGGCCGCCGGACGGGCGACCGGGCTCCGCGGCCCCGCGGACGGACCGTCACCCCCGTGGACGGTCCGTCAGCCCAGGGCCGCGCTCTCCGCCGCGTGGCCCGCCGTCCGCCAGGCCAGGGCGGTACCGAGCGCGCGCGGGACCGGGCCGGCCGCCGGGGCCAGCTTCGCGATCCGGCCGCGGTGCTCCCGGCGCTCCCTGAAGCCGAGCACCGTACGGAGCTTCCCCGCCGCCACCAGGGCGGTCAGCGCCGCGTCGGCCGGGTCGACCCGGCTGAACGGGCCCGTCAGCGCCCCGGTGACGCGGGCCTCCAGCGCCTTGCGGACCCCGGGGTCGTGCACGGTGACCAGGGTCACCGGGAACAGGCCGGCCACCCGGTGCGGCCGGAGGGTGATCCGGCCGGATTCCGCCAGGCCGTCCCGGACCCGGCGGATCGGCTGGTCGCGCCCGGTGCTCCTGGCGCGGCCGACCCACGAGCTCCAGCTGTGCGGCCGGGTGGCCCTGATCCGGCCCAACAGGTCGGCACTGTACGGGTCGAGGCCGTCCTCGGCGGCGCCGCCGCGGACCCGGGCGACGGCCTTGCGGCCCTCCTCGTACAGCAGGCCCCGGCGCAACAGCTCGGTCAGCGCCGCCGCCTGCAGCAGCAGGTTGAGCGAGGAGTGCTGGGTGGTCCGCCCGCGCCGCGGGTCGTGGGCGAGCAGGTACAGCTTCTCGGGCAGGTTGGCAGGCAGGTCCATCTCGTTCTCCCAGGATCTGGAGGATCTGTGGGTGGCCCGGGCCGCCGCGGTCAGTCCCCGCCGGGACCGCCGCTCTCCGGGTCCTCCTTGGGCGGGCGTCCGCGCCGGGGAAGCCGGGCCGCGCCGCCGGGCATCCGCCCCGCGTCGGTGAGGGCGCGGCGGAGCAGGAACTCGATCTGCGCGTTGGTGCTGCGCAGGTCGTCCGCGGCCCATCGGGCGAGCGCGTCGTGAACTGAAGGGTCCAGTCGCAACAGGAGCTTCTTCCGTTCCGTCGCCAAGGCCTCGCCTTACTGGTAGAGGGAGCCCGTGTTCACGACGGGCTGGGTGCCGCGGTCGCCGCAGAGCACCACCAGGAGGTTGCTCACCATGGCGGCCTTGCGCTCCTCGTCCAGCTCCACGACATCGCGTTCGGCGAGCCGTTCCAGCGCCTCCTCGACCATACCGACGGCGCCCTCGACGATCAGCCTGCGCGCCGCCACCACGGCCCCGGCCTGCTGACGCTGGAGCATCACCTGGGCGACCTCCGGAGCGTACGCGAGCCTGGTGATCCGGGACTCGACGACCCGCACCCCGGCCGCGGCGACCCGGGCGGAGATCTCGGCGGAGAGCTTGCGGGCGATCTCGTCCGCACCGTCGCGCAGCGACAACTGGCCCTCGTGGTGGGCGTCGTACGGGTAGCTGGTGGCGATGTGCCGCACGGCCGTCTCGGTCTGGATGGCGACGAAGTCGGCGTAGTCGTCCACCTCGAAGAGCGCCATCGCGGTGTCCTCGACCTGCCAGACCACCACGGCGGCGATCTCGATCGGGTTGCCGTCCGCGTCGTTGACCTTGGTGGTCTCGGTCTCGTGGTTGCGGATCCGCAGCGATATGTGCCGGCGGTTGGTGAACGGGTTCAGCCAGGTCAGGCCCTCGGCGCGGATGGTGCCCCGGTAGCGCCCGAGCAGCTGGACCACCCGGGCCTGACCGGGCGAGACCACCGTCAGCCCGAACGTCGTCAGCAGTGAGCCGAGCAGCAGCAGCGGCCCGGCGATCACCAGGGCGATGCCCAACCCGCTGGTCTTCGAGGACAGTTGGGCCGCGCCGGCGATGACCGAGCCGACCCCGGCGAGCAGGCCGAACAGTGCGCCGCCGAGCACCGGCAGGCCGGCCGCCCCGGTGATGACCCGTTCGGTGATCCTGGGGACCGGGAGGTCCAGCGCGGGGCCGTCCTCGACGGCGAAAGGCGGTGTGGTCATGGGAGCGACTCCTTCTGCGAGCATCCGCATTCGATGTCAAAGTGATATCACTTTTTTGCCGCACCGCGCCAGGGACCGGCGACGGGCACAGGGGAACGGACGGCCGCCCAGCGGCGACGGGAACGGGGGAGGAACGGCCGCCGAGCGGCGGCGCACGACCGTCGGGGACGGCCCGGCCCGATGCCCACGGGCGGGTGAATTCCGGCGCGCCACACGGGGAAGGGGGTGGCCGCGGCCTAGACTCTGCGACGTCGCAGGCGGTGGGAAGGCGGCGGGCGCCGGCTCGGCGGCCCGCCCGCGAAGGGTCGTACGACACTCGTCGCACATCGAGAAGGTGGGGCGGGTGGGACTCGAACCCACGACCAAGGGATTATGAGTCCCCTGCTCTAACCGGCTGAGCTACCGCCCCGGTTCGCCGCACGCGCCGGTCGTCGGCACGGCAGCAGCAGACGGCCCCAGCGAGGCCGTCCCGGGCAGCATAGCCGGTCGATCACCCGTGGTGCGCGCCGGGGGCCAGCTGGGTGCGCGACGGTACGCGCCTCCCGGGCGGCGCAGCCCGGGTGGCGGCGGGGCACCCGTTCGGGGCAGCCTGGGCGGATGACGACTCGTGGGACGGGGGCGGCGGCCGCGACGCTCGCACTGGTGCTGGCCGCGGCCGGCTGCACCACCGCGGCGGGCCCGGGCGGGGGCACCCCCACCGTCACCTCGGCACCTCCCACCGCCTCCTCCGCCTCCGTCGACAGCCACGGCTGGAACCGGCAACGGCTCAGGGGAGCGGTCGGCCGGCACACCGGGGTCACCCGCACCGCCAAGCCCACCGTGCTCAACGGCCTGGTCGGCGCGGTGTTCACCCGCAACGCCGACGGCGACCACTTCTGCACCGCCAGTGTGGTCGACAGTGCCGGGCTCAACCTCGTCGTCACCGCCGCCCACTGCGTCTGGGACCCGAAGCTCGGGCGGCGCGGCGATCTGGTCTTCGTCCCCGGCTACCGCGACGGCGACACCCCCAGCGGCGTCTGGCCGCTGCTGACCGTCACCGTGGACGACGGCTGGAACGACCACGCCGACCCGGACATGGACGTCGCCTTCGCGGTCGTCCAGGCGCAGGACGGCCGCCAGGTCCAGCAGGTGCTCGGCGCCAACCGACTGGGCGTCAACCGCGGCTACCGGCTCCCGGTGAAGATCACCGGCTACCCGAGCAGCAGCGGCGTCCCGATCACCTGCTCCAACACCACCGACCGGCAGAGCCCCACCCAGCTGCGGATCGACTGCCCCGACTACACCGGCGGCACCAGCGGCAGCCCGTGGGTCACCGACTTCGACCCGGCCACCAGGACCGGCACCGTGGTCGGCGTGATCGGCGGCTACCAGGAGGGCGGCAACAGCCCGGACACCTCGTACAGCAGTTACTTCGGCGACCGCGTCCAGGCCCTGTACGACCGCGCCACCGGCTGATCCGCGGCGGACCCGACACGCGGTGGTGGCGCCGCCGGGCACGGCCTGGTAGATCTTCCTCACGAACGGCGGAACGCACGGCCCCGGTGCCCGCCCCGAGGAACGAGACGGAGCCCCGATGGCCTCCCGCCCGCCGCGGCCCCCGCGCACGGCACGAACGGCCGCGCTGGCCGCCCTGCTGCTGGCCGCCGGCACCGCGTGCGGCGGGCAGGACGGGGCGCCGACCGCCGAGGTCGCGCAGCAGAGCCCCGCCCGGGACCGGATCGGCACCCTCTCCATCCGCACCGCCCAGGGCCCGCGCGCCTGCACCGCGAGCGTGGTGCACAGCCCCCGGCGCAATCTGCTGGTCACCGCGGCGCACTGCGTGCAGACCCGCCGGATCGGCCTGCTGGACGGCCTGGTGTTCACCCCCGGCTACCGCAACGGGTCCACGCCGTACGGGACTTGGCCGGTACAGGCGATCACCGTCGACCCGCGCTGGGCGGCCGGCGACGACCCCGAGTACGACGTGGCCTTCGTCACGGTGGGCACGGTCGACGGCCGGCAGGTCGAGGACGCGGTCGGCGGCAATCCGATCGGCACCGGCCAGGGCTTCGGCCTGTCCGTCGCCGTCACCGGCTACCCGAACGAGAGCGACGAGCCGATCACCTGCGCGGCCCGGACCAGTTCGCAGAGCGCCACCCAGGAACGCTTCGACTGCGGCGGCTACACCGACGGCACCAGCGGCAGCCCGTGGGTCGCCGCGAACGGCACGGTGATCGGCGTGATCGGCGGCTACCAGGAGGGCGGGGAAACCCCCGGCACCTCGTACAGCGTCACCTTCGACCAGCGGGTCGCCGACCTCTACCGGAAGGCGACCGCCTGACCCGGGAGCCGGCCGCGGGACCGGAACCGGGCGCACGGGCGGATCCGGGGGGAAGCCGGGCGGTGTCGCGTACGTCACGCCGCGGGACCGGGCGACGACAACACGAAGGCCCCCCGGTCGACCGAGGGGCCTTCGCTCTGAGCAGTCACCGGGCGGACCCGGTGCAGCTCCCGCAATTGGACTCGAACCAATAACCTGCCGATTAACAGTCGGCTGCTCTGCCAATTGAGCTATGCGGGATCGCGGTACTCGACTTCCGTACCACGGACGGGAAGCAGGACCCCGAAGGACCTTCTCCCGAGCTCCCCCAATTGGACTCGAACCAATAACCTGCCGATTAACAGTCGGCTGCTCTGCCAATTGAGCTATGGGGGATCGGCTCCCGCCTCGGCCC
>NZ_JBIVVI010000504.1:0-6196 GCF_044757675.1 Kitasatospora sp. NPDC091257 | reverse complement strand
GATGACCCCCGGGCCGGGCCGGCACCGCATGGCGTCCTGACCCGGCCGGGACGGGCACGGGGCCGGGAGGTCCGGCTCAGCCGATCCACACCGTGGTGACGTTGCAGAACTCCCGGATCCCGTGCCCGGACAGTTCCCGCCCGAACCCGGAGCGCTTGACGCCGCCGAACGGCAGCGCCGGGTGGGAGGCCGTCATGCCGTTGAAGAACACCCCGCCGGCCTGGATGTCCCGGACGAAGCGCTCCCGCTCGGCCTCGTCGGTGGTCCAGACGTTGGAGCTGAGCCCGAACGGCGAGTCGTTGGCGGCCGCCACCGCCTCGTCCAGGTCGGCCACCCGGTGGACGGTGGCGACCGGGCCGAAGGTCTCCTCCTGGTGGATCCGCATCGCCGGGGTGATGCCGGTCAGCACGGTGGGCTCGAAGAACCAGCCGGTGTCCCAGCCCTCCGGGCGTCCGCCGCCGCACTCCACCCGGGCGCCGCGGGTGCGGGCGTCCTCGACCAGTTCCTCCAGGTCGTCCCGGCCCTGGCGGCTGGCCAGCGGGCCGACGTCGGTGTCCTCGTCCATCGGGTCGCCGACCTTCAGCGCCCGCATCGCCTCGGTGAAGGCGGCGGTGAAGCGCTCGTACACGTCGGTGTGCACGATGAAGCGCTTGGCGGCGATGCAGGACTGGCCGTTGTTCTGCACCCGGGCCCGGACGGCGGTGCGCACCGCGGCGTCCAGGTCGGCGCTCGGCAGCACGACGAACGGGTCGCTGCCGCCCAGCTCCAGGACGGCCTTCTTGACCTCGTCCGCCGCGGTGGCCGCGACCGCCCGCCCGGCCGGCTCGCTGCCGGTGAGGGTGACGGCGGTGACCCTGCGGTCCCGGATCACGCCCTCGACCGCGCCCGAGCCGATCAGCAGCGTCTGGAAGCAGCCCTCCGGGAAGCCGGCCCGCCGGAACAGCTCCTCGATCGCCAGCGCGGTGCGCGGCACGTTGGACGCGTGCTTGAGCAGGCCGACGTTGCCCGCCATCAGGGCCGGCGCGGCGAACCGGACGACCTGCCAGAGCGGGAAGTTCCACGGCATCACGGCCAGCACCGGGCCGAGGGGGCGGTAGCGGACGTAGGCCCGGCTGGCGCCGGAGTCGGCGACGTCGGCCGGGGCCGGGTGCTCGTCGGCGAGCAGCGCCTCGGCGTTGTCCGCGTACCAGCGCATCGCCTTGGCGCACTTGGCGGCCTCGGCGCGGGAGGCGGCGAGCGGCTTGCCCATCTCCTCGGTCATGGTGCGGGCGACCGCCTCCTGCTCCCGGTCCAGCAGGTCGGCGGCGCGGTGCATCAGTTCGGCGCGGGCGGCGAAGGTGGTGCCGCGGTAGCCGTGGAAGGCGGCCTCGGCGCGAGCCAGCCGCCGCTCGATGCCGGCCGCGTCGAGCGGTTCGAAGGTCTGGAGGGTCTCGCCGGTCGCGGGGTTGACGCTGGCGATGGGCATGCGGGGCTCCCAGGTGGGTCGGGGTCCGGTGCGTCTGCCCTCACACCCTCCCTGACCGCCCGGCTCCGGGCACGCCTCGGCGCGCCCGGCGTGTCCCGGCGGGCGGGCGATCCGCTCCGCTCACTCCGGCAGCGACTCCACCCGGGCCGCCGCCTCCCGGGCCCTGGCCCCGGCCCTGGTCCGGGCCGCGGTGACCTGCCGGCCGGGGAAGCGGTGCAGGAACTCGGCCTCCAGCTCCCCGGTGCGCAGCGTGTGCCGCTTCAGCGCCTCCTCCGAGCCGTACAGGAAGGTCTCGTGGCGCGTGCGGTGGAGTTGTTCCAGCTCGTGCAGGAGCGTGTCGTTGCCCAGGGCGTGCGGGGAGATGCCCGCGGGCCGGATGTGCGGGTCGTCGGCGTGCCGCATCTCGGTGCCTCCTCGGCGGAAGTCCCCTCCTCCAGGGTGCCCGGGGACCGTCGCGGCTGCACCCGGCCGGTGGGCACGGATCGTAGGATGAATCTTTCCGCGTTCCTCAGAAACCATCCCGCCGACGCTCGGACAGATCGCCCATGCCGCTTCCCAAGGCCGAACTCCACCTGCACATCGAAGGCACCCTGGAGCCCGAACTCGCCTTCGAACTCGCCGCCCGCAACGGCGTAGAGCTGCCGTACGCCGACACCGAGGCGCTGCGCGAGGCGTACTCCTTCAGCGACCTCCAGTCCTTCCTGGACCTCTACTACGCGCTGATGGCCGTGCTGCGCACCGAGGACGACTTCGCCGACCTGGCCGACGCCTACCTGGCCCGGGCCGCCGAGCAGGGCGTCCGCCACGCGGAGATCTTCTTCGACCCGCAGGCGCACACCGCGCGCGGGGTCCCGCTGGGCGCGGTGGTGGACGGACTGACCCGGGCGCTGGAGCGCGGCGAGGAGCGGTACGGCATCAGCGCCCAGCTGATCATGTGCTTCCTGCGGGACGAGTCCGCCGAGTCCGCGCTGGAGACCTTCGAGGCCGCCCGTCCGTACTTCGACCGGATCACCGGCATCGGCCTGGACTCCGCCGAGGTCGGCCACCCGCCGGTGAAGTTCCGCGAGGTGTACCGCCGGGCCGCCGAGGCCGGGCTGCGGAGGGTCGCCCACGCGGGCGAGGAGGGCCCGGCCGCGTACATCACCGAGGCGCTGGACGTCCTCGGCGTCGAGCGGATCGACCACGGGCTGCGCTGCCTGGAGGACGGCGAGCTGGTCGCCCGCCTGGTGCGCGAGCAGATCCCGCTGACCCTCTGCCCGCTCTCCAACGTCCGGCTGCGCTGCATCGACACCCTCGCCGACCACCCGCTGGACGAGATGCTGGAGGCCGGGCTGCTGGTCACCGTCAACTCCGACGACCCGGCGTACTTCGGCGGCTACGTGGAGGACAACTTCCGCGCCGTGCGCGAGGCCCTCGCCCTCGACCAGGAGGCCCTGCGCCGGCTGGCGGCCAACTCCTTCCGCGCCTCCTTCATCAGCGAGCGGCGCCGGGCCGAGTTGCTCGCCGAGGTCGAGGCGTACGTCTTCTGACCCGCCCGTCCGTCGCGCCGGCCCGTCACCCGTCCAGGGGCGACGGGCCGACGCGCTCGTAGCGCAGCAGCGTCACGCCGTTGGTGAAGCGGTGGGTCTCGGCCAGGGCGAGCGGGGTGGGGTGGCCGGTCGGGCGGAAGAAGAGCGTGCCGCGGCCGAGCACGACGGGGTGGACGTAGAGCCGGAACTCGTCGATCAGGTCGAGGGCGAGGAAGGACTCGGCCAGGTTCGCGCCGCTGAGGCAGAGGTCGCCGCCGGGGCCGGCGGTGAGGGCGGCGACCGACTCCGGGGTGACCTCGTGGACGACGGTGGTGTTCCAGTCGGCGTGGTCGAGGGTGCGGGAGAAGACGGTCTTCGGCATCGCGCGCCAGATGCCCGCGAACTCGGCCGTCGGACCGTCGGCGGCCGGGTCCTGGTCGGCGGTGGGCCAGACGGAGGCCATCAGCTCGTGCGTCACCCGGCCGGAGACGAAACCACCCATTCGGGCGAGTTCGCGATTGAAGTGGGTGTGCACCTCGTCGTCGACGAGGTTCCAGCCGAGGTCGTGGTCCGGGCCCTCGAAGTAGCCGTCCACGGACAGGGAGACGAAGAGGACGATCCTGCGGCGCATCGGCGGCCTCACCGGGAGACGGTCCGCCGCCCCTGCCGCGGGGGAAGGGGCGGCGGACGGGATCAGATCAGGGTGCTCCAGTAGTACCAGAACCGGTCGAGGATCAGCAGCGCGATCACCGCGTACCAGAGGGCCGGGACGACCCAGTGGTAGCGGGCCGCCTCCCGGACGGCCGTCCGCAGCCGCGGGCCCACCGGGATCACGCCCGAGCGCAGGTTGTGCAGCGTGGTGTACCAGAACAGCGGGATCACCGCGGCCCACACCACCATGCAGTACGGGCAGAGCGCACCGATCCGGTACAGCGCCTGGTACATCAGCCAGGTCACGAAGCCGACCCCGAACACCGTCCCGGCCTGCAGGCCGAGCCAGAACCAGCGCCGGAACGCCGCCCCCGAGAGCAGCCCGGCACCGACCGCGACGACCACCCCGAAGGCGACCAGCCCGATCAGCGAGTTGGGGAAGCCGAAGGCCTCCGCCTGCGCGCTGCGCATGATCGAACCGCAACTGATGATCGGGTTGATGTTGCAGTTGGGGACGTAGGACGGGTCCTCCAGCAGCCGGATCTTGTCCAGGGTGAGGACCGCCGAGGCGAACAGGCCGACGGCGCCGCCGATCAGCAGCAGCCAGGCGAACGGGCGGCTCGCGCCGTACGTGGGCCGCACGTCGGGCGCGCCGGCCGTCATCCGGTCACCTGCTTGACCATCGCGGTGAACTGCTCGGGGGAGACGGCCTTGCCGTTGGAGAGGACGTCCAGCTTCCGGCCGTCCAGCTTGACGGTCGGGGTGCCGGTGACGTCGCTCTTGTTGAACTCCTCGTTGACCTTGGCCGCCCACGGCGCGTAGGTGCCGTCCTGGACGGCCTTCACGAAGGCGTCCGTCTTCAGGCCGGGCACCTGGCCGGCCAGGTCCAGGACGTGGTTGACGTCGCCGAAGGCGTCGCTGCGCTCGTCCGGCTGGTTGGCGTACAGCACGTCGTGGAAGGCCTTGAACTTGTCCACGCCCTCGTTCAGCGCGGCGCCGGCCGCGGCCAGCGCGGTGCGCGAGCCCTTGCCGCCGAGGTTGTTGTCCAGGAACGTCGCCAGGTGGTACTGGACCTTGTACGTGCCGTCGTCCGCGAGCTGCTGGATCGCCGTGCCCGTGGTGGTCTCCAACTGCTCGCAGAACGGGCAGCGGAAGTCCTCGTAGACGTCCAGGGTGTGCGGGGCGTCGGCCTTGCCGTAGGTGATCACGGTGCCGTCGGTGCCGCTCGCGTTGGCCGGCACGACCAGCGGGCCGCTCGCGGCGCTCGAACCGGAGCCGGAGGAGCCGCCGACGGCGAAGGCCACGCCCGCCGCGAGGGCGAGGACGGCGACCGAGGCGCCGCCGACCACCACCCGGCGGCGGATGCGCTCGGAGCGCTCGGCCTGGGCGCGGGCGACGCGCATGCGGTCGGTGGCGGAGGCCTTCTTGGCGGTCTTGCGGGTGTTGCTCATGGGGTGTCGTCCTGTGCTCTCGGGCGTACGGGGCGGCGCGGCCGGTCGGGGCCTGCGCGGGGGAGAGAACAGCCGACTGAGCGGGCGGGGAGGCCCGCGGCTCAGACGGCCAGGGCGAACACCGGCGGACCGCGCCGGACGGCCGGGCGGACGACGACGTCCTCGGCGGGGACCAGCGCACGGCTGGCCCGGGGGAACGGCACCCGCGCCGGCGGACGGGCCGGCAGCGGGGCGGCCAGCAGCCGCAGCCAGCGGGCGGCGGCCGGCAGATGGCGGTGCAGGAACTCGCCCACCATCCGGACGGCGCCGGCCAGGCAGCACAGCGCGGCGTCCGCACGGCGCAGCCAGTAGGCGCCGGCCAGCGCGATCACCGTGTGCAGCAGCAGGAGCAGCAGCACACCGGTCCGCGCGGAGACGCCGTGACCGAGCAGGAAACCGCCGAGCGAACCGCCACCGCACAGCAGCGGCTGGAGGCCGTGCCCGGCGCCGGGCGGCAGCGAGGGACACGTGCTCTGCGCGAGGTCGAACAGCGCGCCGGCGCCCAGCTCCAGGGGCAGGAACACCGCCGCGATCGCCGGGAAGCCGCGCTCGCGGCCGGCCAGCGAGAAGGCCACCGCGAAGACGGCGGCCGAGGCCAGCAGCATCGGGCCGACCGGCAGCGTACGGCCGGTGACCAGCACCTGGCCGAGCCCGGCGAGCAGCACGACCAGCGCGGCGAAGACCGCCGCGCGGAGCGTCCTGGTGACCGGCCCGATGTCCATGGCACCCGAGTCTGCCACAGGTTGAAACCGAAACGGTCTGCCGGACGGTGCGCTGTGAAGAGCCTCACCGCCCCCGCTGAGCTGGGCTTATCCGATGCTTACGGGTGGCGGCCGGGAGCCTGCGCCCGGGTGTCCGACGGTTCCGGGCCGGCCCCGACGGCGTTCACCCGCGCCTCGACCAGCTCCCGGAAATGGTCCAGATCCTCCCGCACCGCCCGCTCGATCGCCCCGGCCTGGGCGAAACCGCGCGGCCCGCCGAACTCGCGCCGCACCGCCGGCACGAGCGGCACCGGCCTCACGGACGGCACGGACGGCACGGACGGAGCCGATGGTGGACGATGAACCGATCGTCCGCTGGTA
>NZ_JBIVVI010000503.1:0-6197 GCF_044757675.1 Kitasatospora sp. NPDC091257 | reverse complement strand
GGGTCATAGGCGGTCGGGGACTTCCCAAATCTCATCCCGCCGGGCCTCGCGCCCGGCGTACCTAACGAGGAGATCGGTTCGTGACGATCCGGGTAGGCATCAACGGCTTCGGCCGCATCGGCCGCAACTTCTTCCGCGCGGTCAAGGCCCAGGGCGCGGACATCGAGATCGTCGGTGTCAACGACCTCACCGACACGAAGACCCTGGCTCACCTGCTCAAGTACGACACCACCCTGGGTACCCTCCAGGCCGAGGTCTCGCACACCGAGGACAGCATCACCGTCGACGGCCACACCTTCAAGGTGACCGCCGAGCGTGACCCCGCGAACCTTCCGTGGGCCGCCCTGGGCGCCGACATCGTCGTCGAGTCCACCGGCATCTTCACCAAGGCCGAGGCCGCGAAGAAGCACCTCGCCGCCGGCGCGAAGAAGGTCATCATCTCGGCGCCCGCCACCGACGAGGACGTCACCATCGTCCTGGGTGTCAACGACGAGAAGTACGACGCCGCCAACCACCACATCATCTCCAACGCCTCCTGCACCACCAACTGTGTGGCGCCGATGGCGAAGGTGCTGAACGAGAGCTTCGGCATCGTCAAGGGTCTGATGACCACCGTCCACGCGTTCACCAACGACCAGGTGACCCTGGACTTCCCGCACAAGGACCTGCGCCGTGCTCGTGCGGCCTCGCAGAACATCATCCCGACCTCGACCGGCGCCGCCAAGGCGACCGCCCTGGTCCTGCCGGAGCTGAAGGGCAAGCTGGACGGCACCTCGCTGCGCGTCCCGGTCCCGACCGGCTCCATCACCGACCTGGTCGTCACCCTGGAGCGCGAGGTCACCAAGGACGAGGTCAACGCCGCCTTCCAGAAGGCCGCGCAGGAGGGCCCGCTCAAGGGCATCCTGGCCTACACCGAGGACCCGATCGTCTCCTCGGACATCGTGAACGACCCGGCCTCGTGCATCTTCGACAGCCAGCTCACCATGGTCCAGGGCAACCAGGTCAAGGTGCTCGGCTGGTACGACAACGAGTGGGGCTACTCGAACCGCGTCGTCGACCTGGTCGCCCTCGTCGGCGGGCAGCTCTGACGTTGCGGGAGCTGACGTGATGTAGGGGCGAGGGCCCGGACGGCGTACGGTGCCGACCGGGCCCTCGTTCCGCGCTCAAGGACTTCTCAGGCGGCCCCTGCGCCGTGCCGCCTCACTGCGCATCAACCAT
Organism: Kitasatospora sp. NPDC091257; assembly: GCF_044757675.1. NCBI lineage: Bacteria > Bacillati > Actinomycetota > Actinomycetes > Kitasatosporales > Streptomycetaceae > Kitasatospora > Kitasatospora sp. NPDC091257. The sequence continues at coordinate 4,979 of NZ_JBIVVI010000503.1, read as the reverse complement.
CTCCCCAGGAGAAACCGAATCCCCGTGAAGACCATCGAAGAGCTCATCGAAGCCGGTGTCGAAGGCAAGCGCGTCTTCGTGCGCGCCGACCTGAACGTGCCGCTGGACGGCGACACGATCACCGACGACGGCCGCATCCGCGCCGTCGCGCCGACCATCGCCAAGCTGGCCGCGGCCGGTGCGAAGGTCGTCGTCGCCTCGCACCTCGGCCGCCCCAAGGGCGAGCCGGAGTCGCGGTTCTCGCTCGCCCCGGTGGCCGAGCGCCTCGGCGAGATCCTCGGCAAGGACGTCGCCTTCGCCACCGACACCGTCGGCGACAGCGCCGAGGCCACCGCCGCCGCGCTGGCGAACGGCGAGGTCGCGCTGCTGGAGAACCTGCGCTTCAACGCGGGCGAGACCAGCAAGGACGACGCCGAGCGCAAGGCCTTCGCCGAGCAGCTGGCCGCGCTGGCCGACCTGTACGTGGGCGACGGCTTCGGCGCCGTGCACCGCAAGCACGCCTCGGTGTTCGACCTGCCGGCGCTGCTGCCGCACGCCGCCGGCGACCTGATCGCCACCGAGGTCGGCGTGCTGAAGAAGCTCACCGAGGACGTCGCCCGCCCGTACGTCGTCGTGCTCGGGGGCGCCAAGGTCTCCGACAAGCTCGGCGTGATCGACAACCTGCTGGAGAAGGCCGACCGGATCCTGATCGGCGGCGGCATGGCGTACACCTTCCTCAAGGCCAAGGGCCACGAGGTCGGCATCTCGCTGCTGCAGGCGGACCAGATCCCGGTCTGCCTGGAGTACCTGGCCCGGGCCGAGCAGCGGGGCGTCGAGTTCGTGCTGCCGACGGACGTCCTGGTCTCCGCCGAGTTCCCGGACCTCAAGACCAAGGCCCCGGCGAACCCCACGACCGTCGATGCCGACGCCATCCCGGCCGACCAGGAGGGCCTGGACATCGGCCCGAAGACCCGCGAGCTGTACGCGGCCAAGCTGGCCGACGCGGGCACGGTGTTCTGGAACGGCCCGATGGGCGTCTTCGAGCACCCGGACTACGCGAACGGCACCAAGGCCGTCGCGCAGGCCCTGCTCGACAGCGACGCGTTCACCGTGGTCGGCGGCGGCGACTCCGCCGCGGCCGTCCGCATCCTGGGCTTCGACGAGAACGCCTTTGGACACATTTCGACCGGCGGCGGCGCCAGCCTCGAGTACCTGGAGGGCAAGACCCTCCCCGGTCTCGCCGCACTGGAGGACTGACACACATGACCGACCGTCTCCCGCTGATGGCGGGCAACTGGAAGATGAACCTCAACCACCTTGAGGCCATCCAGCACACCCAGAAGCTGGCCTTCGCGCTGGCCGACAAGGACTACGAGGCCGTCGAGGTCGCCGTCCTGGTGCCGTTCACCGACCTGCGCTCGGTGCAGACCCTGGTCTTCGGCGACAAGCTGAAGATCAAGTACGGCTCGCAGGACATCTCGCAGCACGACGGCGGGGCCTACACCGGCGAGGTCTCCGGCCCGATGCTGGCCAAGCTCCAGTGCACCTACGCGGTGATCGGCCACTCCGAGCGCCGCCAGTACCACGGCGAGAACGAGGAGATCGTCAACGCCAAGGTGAAGGCCGCCTACCGGGCCGGGGTCACCCCGATCCTGTGCGTCGGCGAGCCGCTGGAGATCCGCAAGGCCGGCACCCACGTCGAGTACACCCTGGCCCAGCTGGACGGCGGCCTGGCCGACGTCCCGGCCCACCAGGCCGAGTCGATCGTGGTCGCCTACGAGCCGGTCTGGGCGATCGGCACCGGCGAGGTGGCCACCCCGGAGGACGCGCAGGAGGTCTGCGCCGCCATCCGCAAGCGGATCGCCGAGCTGTACGACGCCGAGCTGGCCGGCAAGGTCCGGGTGCTGTACGGCGGTTCGGTGAAGTCGTCGAGCGCGGCCGGTCTGATGGCCAAGCCCGACATCGACGGCGGCCTGGTCGGCGGTGCCTCGCTGGACGCCGACGAGTTCGTCAAGATCGTGCGCTACCGTGAGCAGGCAGTAGGCTAACGCCGCCGCAGCAACGTAGGCTTTGGGGCCGGACCGCCGTACGCGGCCCGGCCCCTTCGCCGAAGATACGAGAGAGTTGGTCCCGTCGTGGTTCTCGGGTTCTCGATTGCCCTGATCATCTTCAGTCTTCTGATGATCCTGCTGGTGCTGCTGCACAAGGGGAAGGGCGGCGGCCTGTCGGACATGTTCGGCGGTGGCGCGATGTCCACCGGCGGCGGTTCGGCGGTGGCCGAGCGCAACCTGGACCGCATCACCATCGTGGTCGGCGTGGGATGGTTCGCGTCCATCATCGTCCTCGGCCTGCTGATGAAGACCTCGGTCTGACGTATCCCTGACGCCCCGTCGCCCGAGCGCCTATCCTGGGACGGTCGGGTGCGGAGGCGATGGTGGCGGATGCTTAACACCTGCTTACACTAGGACGACTTTCGCCACCGACGCGCACCGCGGCGGGTCGGCGCACCAGTACGCAGGGAGTCAGACCGTGGCAAGTGGCAATGCCATCCGTGGCAGCAGGGTCGGGGCCGGCCCGATGGGCGAGGCGGAGCGCGGCGAGTCCGCCCCGCGCAACCGGATCTCCTTCTGGTGCGCGAACAAGCACGAGACCCGTCCCAGCTTCGCCGCCGAAGCGGCGATCCCGGAGACCTGGGACTGCCCGCGCTGCGGCTTCCCCGCGGGGCAGGACCAGCACAACCCGCCGGCGCCCTCGCGCAACGAGCCCTACAAGACCCACCTCGCCTACGTCCGTGAGCGGCGCACTGACGCCGACGGCGAGGCGATCCTGGCCGAGGCGCTGGCGAAGCTCCGCGGCGAGATCTGAGTCCGGCGCAACGGTCCGAACGCAACGGCAAACAGCACGAAGGGCGCCACCGTCGAGTGACGGTGGCGCCCTTCGGCGTCGCCGGGCCGGCTACGCGGAGGCCGGTGGGTAGAGCTGCGGCGGGATCCGCTCCGCGGCGGCGCGGTCCAGCAGCCACAGGGTGCGGCTGCGGCCGTACGCCCCGGAGGCGGGCGCCTGGAGCTCGCCCGGGCCGGACAGCGCCAGCGCGACCGCGCCCGCCTTGTCCTCCCCGGCGGCCAGCAGCCAGACCTCGCGGGCGGTGCGGATCGACCACTACCGCGACTACGTCACCTGCGTCCAGGACTCGCTGACCAGCGTCGGCGCCCAGAACTGCGACCGGTACGCGCCGCAGTGGTACGTGGACTTCACCGGGAACACCGAGTAGCCGGACCTCCGGGTCCGCCCGGCCGCCCCGGCCCCGGTCAGTCGTCGAGGCCCGCTCAGTCGTCGAGGCCCGCGCGGTCGTCCGGATCCCGCCCGTCGGGGCCCGGTCCGCCGGCTGCGGGCCCGGCACCCGGCTCCGAAAGCCGCAGCACGAGGGCGTACGTACGGGCGCGCAGCCCCAGCACACCCCGGCGGGCCTGGCGCGCGAGCCGGGCGTACACGCCCACACCGTCCGCCGGGCCCAGCATCCGGTACCGGACCAGCAACGCGCCCGGGACGGCGACCAGCGCGATCCAGCCCGCCGCCGCCGGACCCGTCCACGGCAGCGGCCCCACCCACGCCAGCCGCTCCCCCGCCAGCGCCCCGCCGGAGAGCCGGCCCAGCACCGCCGCCCCGGCCCCGACCCACAGCGCCGCCGCCAGCGCGGCCACCGCCGTCGCGGCCGGCGTCCAGGGCTCGGGCCGCTCCCCGGCCCCCGCCCCGGAGACCGGCAGCCGCCGGCCCGCCGCCGCACGGCCCAGCAGCACCGCCGGCACCACCCCGGCCAACAGCGGCAGGACCGACGCCGCGAGCCGCCAGCCGCCCGGCCCGTCCGCCGGCAGCAGGGCGAACAGCGGGAACTCGGGCACCGGGCCCAGCACCGCACCGGTCGGCGACACCACCGTCCCGGCGCCGAGCGCGAAGCCCGGCCCCAGCGCGTACGCCGCACCCCACAGCACCGCGTTCGGCAGCAGCGCCAGCGCGAGCAGCACCAGCCCCAGCAGCGCGACGGGCCCGCCGCCGAGCAGCGCCATCCCGCGCCCACCGCCCGCCACCGCGTCCAGCACCGCCGAGAACACCACCAGCAGACCGCCCGCCGCGACCAGCCCGGCCCCGGCCGCCAGCGCCGCGGCCCGTACCACCGGCGCACCGTCGACCGGGCGGTACGGCGGCGGGAGGCGGTCCAGCGGGGAGTCGACAGGCACGTCGAGGACGGCCACCGAGCGGGCCCCCGCGGCCGTCGCCAGGCCCGCCACCAGCGCCACCACCAGCACGTCCGGCAGCACCCGGCTGCGGAACGGCCCGGTGGCCGCGCAGTGCAGCGCCACCGCGAAGGCCACCGCGCAGTACCCCGCCCACACCGCCACCGGACCGCCCCAGCGCGGGCGCGGCCCGCGCCGCGCGGCCACCCTGGCGGCCGCCCGGTAGAGCCGGACCACGGCCAGGGCGCCGAGCAGCAGCGGAGTGACCGTCAGCGGGGCGTCCGCCGGCCCGCGCAGCAGCGGCGCTCCGTGCCCCAGCAGCCAGAGCGCCCCCGCCAACCGGGTGACAACGCCCGCGTCGTCGTCCGCGTACGGCGTCGCCACCCAGAGCCCGAGCACCGGCGCCCCGACCACCGCCAGGCCGACCAACGCCGTCCGCACACCCGCCAACAGGTCGGCCAGCGCGGGGCGTCCGCCCAATTCACCGGGCGACTCCAGGATCGGACGGCCCATCAGCTGCGTCATGGGCCACATGGTGCCAAGGCGACTCGCCATGCTCCGTGAAGCGCCAAACCGCCGCCGTGTCCCAGATTATTGGCTTATGCGCATTTTCAGACCTTGCCCCCAAGCCGCCGGCGCCCCGGCCCGGAGCGTCTGATGGCCACGCCACCCACCGCCGACTCCCCCACTCCGGAGCGCCACCGCAGGCCCGCCCACGCCGAGACCGACCCGGGCCGCCTGCTGCGGACGCTGACCCCCCGTGAGGCC
>NZ_JBIVVI010000502.1:0-6200 GCF_044757675.1 Kitasatospora sp. NPDC091257 | reverse complement strand
CCCCCAGGCCGAGGACCGGCGGCAGAAACCATGACAGGGTGTCAGAAGTCGGGGCCCGCACTCCGGGCCGCGCCGACTGGGAGGCCGCCGACGCCGCCCTCGCCGGGATGACCGACCCCGGCCGGTGGCCGCCGGAACCGACCTCGCCCGCACGGCGCCGTGACCGACCCCCTACGCTGACCGGCGGGCGAACGGCCCACCGTCACCAGGAGGACGAGACATGGCAGAGCCGCTGATCGCCGCCGTCGGGGGCAGGGTGCCCGCCGTCGACCCGGGCGCCTTCGTGGCGCCGAACGCCGTCGTGGTCGGGGACGTGACCGTCGCCGCCGGCGCCGGTGTCTGGTACGGCGCGGTGCTGCGCGGCGACGCCGAGTCGATCAGCGTCGGCGCGGGCAGCAACATCCAGGACAACTGCACCCTGCACGCCGACCCCGGCTTCCCGCTGGTGGTCGGCGAGCGGATCTCGGTCGGCCACAACGCCGTGCTGCACGGCTGCACCGTCGAGGACGACGTGCTGGTGGGCATGAACGCCACCGTGCTCAACGGCGCCCGGATCGGCACCGGCTCGCTGGTCGCGGCCGGCGCGGTGGTGCCGCAGGGCATGGTCGTCCCGCCCGGCTCACTGGTCGCCGGCGTCCCGGCCAGGGTCCGCCGGGAGCTGACCGAGGACGAGAAGGCGGGCATCAGGGCCAACGGCGCCGGCTACCAGCTGCTCGCCGAGGCCCACCGGGAGATATGAGGCCCACCGGGAGACACCGGGCCCGTGCTAGGCGGTGGTCATCGCGGCCGCCGCCGGTTCCGTCGCCACGGGGGCGGGCCGGCGGCGGTCGACCACCCAGGCGAGCACCGCGATCAGCGTCCCCGCGGCGGCCAGGACCGCGCCGACCAGCGTCGGGGCGGTCCAGCCGAGCCCGGCGTCCAGCGCCAGCCCGCCGAAGTACGCGCCCTGGGCGTTGGCCAGGTTGAAGGCGCCCTGGACCGTCGCCGAGGCGAGGGTCGGCGCGCTGCGCGCCTTCCGGAGCACCAGGGTCTGCACGGCCGGCACGATCGCGAAGCCGAACAGCCCGATCAGCACCACCGTGACGGCCGCCGACCAGCGGGCGTGCGCGGTCACCGCGAACAGTGCCAGGGTGGCGGAGAGCAGCACGAAGGCCGCGCACACGGTGGGCCGCAGCGCCCGGTCGGCGGCGAACCCGCCCAGCACGTTGCCGATCGTCATGCCGACGCCGAACAGCGCGAGCACCAGGGTCACCGAGCCGGTGGCGTAGCCGGAGACATTGGTGAGCAGCGGGGCGATGTAGCTGTAGCAGGCGAAGAAGCCGCCGCAGCCGAACACCACGGTGGCCAGCGCCAGCCAGAGCTGCCCGCTGCGGAAGGCCCGCAGCTCGTGCCGGAGCCCGGACTGGCCGGAGGAGGGCAGCGCGGGCACCAGCCGGGCGATGGCGAGCGTCCCGGCGGCCGCGATCAGCACGACCACCAGCATGGTCGCCCGCCAGCCCAGGTGCTGGCCGAGCAGGGTCGCGGCCGGGACGCCGACGATGTTGGCGACGGTCAGGCCGGAGAACATCACGGCCACCGCCCGGGCCCGGCGGTCCGGTGCGACCAGCTCGGCCGCCGCCACCGCGCCCGCCCCGAAGAAGGCGCCGTGCGGCAGCCCGGTGATCAGCCGGGCGGCGGCCAGGGTCCAGAAGTCCGGCGCCACCGCGCACAGCAGGTTGCCGGTCGCGAACAGTCCGGCCAGCGCCACCAGCACCGCCTTGCGGGGCCGCCCGGCGGCCAGCGCGGTCAGCAGCGGCGCACCGACCACCACCCCCAGGGCGTACGCCGAGATCAGCCAGCCCGCCTGCGGGATGGAGACGTGGAGGCTGTCGGCGACCTGGGGGAGCAGCCCCATGGCGGCGAACTCGGTGGTTCCGATGGCGAACGCGGTGACGGCCAGCGCGAGCAGCGCGAGAGGCAAGGGGGTGACTCCGGAGTGATGCCGACGGACCGGGGAAGCGCGCGGCGGGAGGAAGGTGGAACGGAGGTGGGACGGCGGTGGGACGAATTCGTTCGTCCGGCATCCTAATCCGGCCGGATGACGGCGCTGTGAGGTGCGTGTGACGAAAGGGGGTCGCCGACACGGCTCCCGCGCGCGAGACTGGGAGCATGTGCCGCAACATCAAGACGCTGCGACCCCCCGTCACGCCCGACGCCGACGAGGAGGACTTCCACGCCGCCGCGCTCCAGTACGTCCGCAAGGTGTCCGGGTTCCGCGCCCCCGCGGCGCACAACCGGGAGGCCTTCGACCGGGCGGTGGAGGCGGTCGCGGAGGCCACCGCCCGGCTGCTCGCGGAGCTGGAGGTCCGCGGCCCGCACACGCGGGCCGCCGTGCCGGCCGAGGTCGCCGGGTAGGCAGGAGCAGGTGTGATGAAACCCGCCGAGCGTTACGCCCTCACCTTCCCCGGGACCCCGGGCACCCAGGCCCCGCAGGACGTCGTGGTGGTCACCCGCACCGACGCGAGCGGGCCGGGCGGCCACCCGGTGTACGAGGACGAGAGCGGCATCGTCCGGGCCGAGATCAGCGCCGCCGGCGAGGTCCGGATGCTCGCCAGCGGCGGCCACCAGAGTCCGCACGTGCCGGTGCACGCCCACCCGCTGACCTGACCGGCGCCGCCCGGCCGCAGCCGGACCGCCCGGAACACGGAAGGGGTGAGGCCGCCCGTGGTCGGGAACAATCGCCGTATGACCACAGCGAGTTGGCAGGGCGTCGTCATCGCCGAGAGCGACGACACCGTCGTCGTCGAGGGCAATCACTACTTCCCGGCCGAGGCGGTGCGCACCGAGTACCTGCGCCCCTCGGACACCACCACGGTGTGCGGCTGGAAGGGCACCGCCGGCTACCACACCCTGGAGGTGGACGGGCGGACCAACCCGGACGCCGCCTGGTTCTACGCCGACCCCGAGCCCGGGGCCGAGCACGTGCGCGGCCGGATCGCCTTCTGGCACGGGGTGGAGGTCGCCGAGTAGGCCCCCCAGGGCGGTGCCGTCGTCGCGAAAGGGGTACCGGGTTCCCATGGCAGTCTTCCGCAGGCCGGGCCGCTCCCGGCCGGCTCCCGAGCCCGATCTGAGCGAGCAGCTCGCCGAACTGGTCGAGGAGTCCGAGCAGCCCGTCGGCCCGGTCGCCGAGTACGCCGCGAAGCAGCGCGGCCGCGGCCGGGCCGTGGTGCTGCACACCGCCCGGCTGCTCGGCCACGGCGGGCGGGTCGCCGCCAGGGGAACGGCCAAGGGCGCCGCGTACGGCGGCCGGGCCCTGACCGAACAGCTGGTGCGGACCGCGCCCCGGATCCCGGTGCGCGACCTCGCCACCCTGCGGGCGCAGCACCCGGACGCGGCCTTCCCGGAGCAGCTGGCCGACCTGCTGGTCACCGGCGCCGTCCGGGCCTCCAGCGCGCTCGGCGCGGGCGTCGGCGCGGCGGCGATGCTGCCGGTGCCGCCCGCGATGCCGCTGGAGATCGCCGCCGAGACGCTCGCGGTGGCGGCCGTGGAGATCAAGCTGATCGCCGAGCTGCACGAGGTCTACGGCACTCCGGCGCAGGGCGGCGCCACCCAGCGGACCGGCGCCTACCTCGGCGCCTGGGCCAACCGCCGGGGGATCGACGCGAACCTGCTGGTGCGGCCCGCCGGCTTCGCCGCGCTGGCGATCAGCTCGGAGGTGCGCCAGCAGGTCCGCCGCCGGCTGACCCGCAGCTCGCTGCGCCACCTGCCGGCGGTGATACCGCTGCTGGTCGGCGCCGGCATCGGCGCGACCATGAACCGCCGCGACACCCGCCGGCTGGCCGGCGAGGTGCGGGCGGACCTTCGCGGGCGCCGCCCGGCGGACGGCGGCTACTGGGCCGAGGCCGCGCCGGTGCCGAAGGGCGGGGCGGTGGAGGCCGACGGGAAGGCTCCGTAGCGGCGAGGAGCAGGACGGCGCGCCCGGGACCGGTCCGGGGCGCGCCGTCGTCCTGCCGTTCCTCCTGGAGCTGCCGGGAGTGCCACCACCGCAGTGGCTCCCTCCTCCGCCTTGCGATGCACGCACCCCAACGCCGCCCCGCCCGCCCTCCGGGCGGACGACGGGAGTTTGAAGACAGCCGCTACGGCTTCGGCGGGGCCGGGGCACCCGCGCCCCGGCCGGCCTTGACGCCGTTCACCATCGCCTGGTGGATCGCCCGCGCGGTGCTCTCGTCGTGTGCCGGCACCGGGCTGCCGGCGACCGTGTACCAGTCCAGCGCGCCGGTGTACTGGACGGTCAGCCTCGCCTCGCCGTCCACCCAGGTGGTGTGCACGGTGAGGTCGCCGGAGATGGGGCCGACCTCGGTGGTGGTCACCCCACCGGGGCCGCTGATGATCGATTGGGTGGTCCAGGTCGCCCACGACGTGCGCGGGTCCGCGGACGGCCGGGCCTGGCGGTTGCCTTGGTCGTGTTCGGTCATGCGCCTATCCTCCCCCGCGGGTGGCCCGCCGCCGGAGCAGCGACACCCGCGGTCACGGCGACCGCCCGGTCCCACCGGGCGGTCGAGTCGGTACGGCGGACGGTTCAGTCGGGTTGGCCGGGTTCGTCCAGCATGGGGGCGCCCTCCGCCTGGGAGGTGTCCTGCGCGTGCAGGTTCTGCATCGAGGGGATGCCCTCCTCGGGGTCCGCGGCGCGGACGTCCTCGTCGTCCTCGGTGCTCACCTTGGACCGGTCGCTCATGTCGGTCATCGCGGGCTCCGTCTCCTCGGCCGGTCCCGGCGCGCGGGGTCGCGGGCGCGGCAGGACCGGAGGTGTCTCTTCGCCCCTCCAGCCTGCCTCCGCCCCGGCGTCGGGGCCAGCCGGGTGACCCGGCGGGCCTCCGCGGGCCTCCGCGGACCTCGCCCGGACCTCGCCCGGTCGTCACCAGGTGACGGGCAGTGACCGCATGCCGTAGATGAACGAGTCGGTGCGGAACGCCAGCTCGTCGCGGGGGACGGTCAGCCGCAGCCCGGGCAGCCGCCGGAACAGCGTGGCCAGCGCGATCTGCAGTTCGGCGCGGGCGAGCGGCTGGCCGAGGCACTGGTGCACGCCGAAGCCGAAGGCCAGGTGCCGCCGGGCGTCCCGGTCCAGGTCCAGCTCGTCGACCGGCAGCCGGTCGGCGCCGCCGAACACCTCCTCGTCCCGGTTGGCGGTGGAGAGCATCGCGATCACGCCCTCCCCGGCGCGGACCGTGGTGCCGCCCAGTTCCACGTCCTCCAGGGCCAGCCGGGCCACCCCGGTGTGGACGATGGTGAGGTGGCGCAGCAGCTCCTCCACCGCGCCGGGCAGGGCGGCCGGGTCGGCCAGCCTGGCGATCTGCTCGGGCCGGTCCAGCAGCAGGGCGGTGGAGAGCGAGATCATGTTCGCGGTCGTCTCGTGCCCGGCGATCAGCAGCAGGATGCCGGTGCTGGCGACCTCGCGCGGGGTGAGGTCGTCCCGGACGGCGAGCCGGCTGATGATGTCGTCCCGCGGCTCCGCCCGCTTGCGGGTCGCCAGCCCCTCCAGGTACTCCAGCATCTCGTCCCGGGCCGCCAGGCGCTGCTCGATCGTTTTGGCGTTGCTGAGCAGCGTCCGGCCGACGCCCTGGAAGAACTCGTGGTCCTCGTAGGGGACGCCGAGCAGCAGGCAGATCACCAGGGAGGGGACGGGCAGCGCGAAGTCGGCGACCAGGTCGGCCTCGGTGCGGCCATCGGTCATGGCGTCCAGCGCCTCGTCCACGATCCGCTGGATGTCCGGGCGCATCGCCTGGACCCGTTTGACCAGGAAGTCCCCGGTGACCATGCGGCGCAGCCGGGCGTGCTCGGGGTCGTCCAGGTTCAGGAAGCTCGGGGTATCGGTGATCTGCTCCCGGTCGCCGGCGACCAGCAGCGGGAAGGAGGGGTGGCGTATGTCGGCGCTGAACCGGCGGTCGGACAGGATGGTGCGGACCTCGGCGTAGCCGGTGGCCAGCCAGCAGGAATCGCCGCCGGGCAGATCGCCGCGGGTCAGCGGGGCGCTCGCGGCGGCCTCGGTGTACGCGGGCGGCGGGCCGAACGGGCAGCCGGCGGAGTGCCGGGCCGGGAGCGGGACGGCGGGGACGGTGGGCGTGCTCGTCAAGGCGGGGTCTCCTTGCGTCGCGATGGTTCTCCGGTGGGGGTGGTGTGGTGACCGGACGTCGGTCAGGGGCGGGCCGGGGTGTCCGGAACGG
>NZ_JBIVVI010000501.1:0-6208 GCF_044757675.1 Kitasatospora sp. NPDC091257 | reverse complement strand
CGAGCGGCTGAAGGTCACCGGGCCGGTCCGGCTGCTGCCGGACTCCGCCGAGCTGGCGCCGGGCGAGGTCGCGATGGCGGGCAAGAACAGCGTCCAGGAGGGGGGAATCAGATGCAACATCGTGATCATGACGGCATAGAAGCCCCCCTTCTGGTCGGAGATAAGGTGAAAAATCATCTCTTCTAGGGCGCAGCTCCGGACCGAAGGAGCAGCAGACATGAAGTGGAGGAGTTATAAAAGAGAAATAAATACCCTGCGGGTAGGACAGTTGGCGAACCATCAGGCGCTCGTCGTCAGCCGCTCTTGGTAGCGTCCCGCCGGGTGCAATCGCACCCGCACGACACGACCAAGAGGAAAGAAACGGATGTCTCCATCCGACACGGGTGCCTCGCCCGGAGCGCGAAAGCGCCGGTCCGAGGCAATAAGACGCCCTGTGCTCCGTAAAGTTGCACCGATAGCCGTAGCGGCGCTGATAGCGGCCGCCGTGCAGGTCCCGGCCATCGCGGCAGCGGCTGACAATGAGTTCAAGCTCCCGCCCGTCCAGCGCATCGAGCCCGTCCCGCTGACCCGGGTCGTGGCGGAACAGCTCGCTACGAGGAGCGCCCAGCCCCTGGCCGCGCCTCCAGCCGCGGCATGGCCCAAGCCGGGGAAGGCCGAGGTCGACCTTCCGGCGGCCTCGGCGCAGAAGCCCTCCCCTCGGGCGAAGGCACCCGACCTGCCGCTGACCGTCACCTCCACCGGGCAGCATCCGGCGGCGGGAGAGCAGTCCAAGCTCCGGGTTGGCCTGTCGGACCGGGCCACCGCGGCCAGGGTGGGTCTCGACGGTGTCCTGGTCAACCTGGAGCCGGTGGTGGGCAGCGCCACGCCGGACACTGCCCGGGTCCAGTTGGACTACAAGACCTTCCGCGAGTCGTTCGGGGCCGACTGGGGCTCGCGCCTGACCTTCGTCCAGTTGCCCGCGTGCGCGCTGACCACCCCGGACCAGCCTCAGTGCCGCACGGCTACGCCGCTGGCCGCCTCGAACGACACGAAGGCCGGCACCCTCACGGCGGACGTCGCCGTGACCGCCCCCAGCGGTCAGACGGGTGGCAGTACGGTCAAGGCGTCCTTCTCCCAGGCCTCCGACGTCTCGCTCGCGGGGGCGACCGTACTGGCCGCCACGGCCGGGGCGTCGGGGTCGGAGGGCGACTACAAGGCGACCTCGCTCTCCCCGTCCAGCACCTGGTCGGTGAGCGGCAACACCGGCTCCTTCAACTGGTCCTACCCGATCGAACTGCCACCGGTGCCCGGCGGCATGGCACCCAAGATCGCCCTCGGCTACTCGTCCGCGGCCATCGACGGGCGCACCGCGTCGACCAACAACCAGTCCTCCTGGATCGGTGACGGCTGGGACTACAACCCCGGCTTCATCGAGCGCAGTTACACCGCGTGCGGGGGCGATAAGGGTACGGGCAGCAACGCTCCCGACAAGAGCGGCGACCTGTGCTGGAAGTCCGACAACGCCACAATCTCCCTGAACGGCAGCGCCTCCGCCCTGGTGCGCGACGACGACAGCGGCACGTGGAAGCTGTCCAAAGACGACGGCTCGCGCGTCGAGAAGCTCAACGGCAACGCGGCGGACACCGCCAACGGTGACAGCGACAACGAGTACTGGAAGGTCACCACGACCGACGGCACCCAGTACTTCTTCGGCAAGAACCGCCTGCCCGGCTGGAGCTCCGGCAAGCCCGAGACCGGTTCTGCCTTGACCGTGCCCGTGTTCGGCAACCAGCCCGGCGAGCCCGGCTACGCCCCGGCGTTCAAGGATTCCTCGCGCGACCGGGCCTGGCGCTGGCAACTGGACTACGTCGTCGACCCGCACGGCAACGCGATCGCGTACTTCTACGACCAGGAGAAGAACGCCTACGCCAAGAACATCGGCGCCGCCACGGGAACTCCCAAGGCCGACGCGGTCTACACCCGTGCCGCCACGCTGAACCATGTCGAGTACGGCCACCGGGCCGGCCAGGTTTACAGCGCATCGCCTGCCGGCAAGGTCACCTTCAGCACCACCGACCGGTGCGTGGCGACCGACTGTTCCTTCACCAAGGCCAACGCTGCCAACTGGTACGACACCCCCGTCGACCAGTCCTGCGACACGGGCCAGGACTGCCGCAACGGCGCCCCGACCTTCTGGTCCAAGAGGCGACTGACGGGCATCAGCACGCAGGCCCTGCAGAGCAACGGCAGCTACCGGGACATCGACGCCTGGAGCCTGGATCAGGACTTCCCCGCCACCGGCAGCAGCGGAGGGCGGGCCCTGTGGCTGAAGACCATCACCCGCACGGCCAAGGCCGGCTCCGCCCAGCTAACCCTCCAGCCGGTGACCTTCGGCCACGGAGACCCGCTTCCCAACCGGGTCGACTCCGCCGAGGGCCGTTCGCCCTTGTACCGGTTCCGGATCAACCGGATCACCTCCGAGACCGGCTCCAACACCGACATCAAGTACACCGACATCGACTGCGTCGCCGGCGCCCTGCCCGCCCCGGACAGCAACACTAGGCGCTGCTACCCGTCCTGGTGGACACCTGAGGACGCGGCCGAACCGGTCTTCGACTGGTTCCACAAGTACCTCGTGGAGAAGGTCACCGAGCACGATCTGGTGGCCGGCTCCGGATCCCCCGACAAGGTCACTGCTTACGAGTACCTCGACGGGGCCGCCTGGCGGCGCGACAACTCCGAGTTCACCGCGGACAAGGAGCGCACCTGGAACGACTTCCGCGGCTACCAGCGGGTCCGCACCCGCGTCGGTGACTCCGGCAAGAGCCTGACCGAGACCGTCTACTTCCGCGGCATGGACGGCGATACCCTCGCCAACGGCCAGCCCCGTCCCGTCAGCCTCCTCCAGGGCGTCAAGGACAGCAACGAACTCGCCGGCTTCGCCCGCGAGAGCATCGTCTACGACCAGGACGGCGGCAAGCCCCTCACCAGCACGGTCAACACCCCTTGGGTCCGAGGAACCGCGAGCCGGGCTGTGAAGGCCCTGCCCAGCAAGAACGGCAACACCGCGACGCCGCCGGCCGAGTTGGGCCGACCCGAGGTCGCGGCCCTGCCGCCGGTGATCGCCACGATGGTCCGCACCGAAAGTGTGACCACCAACGCCTTCCAGCCGGACGGCAACACGGCCCGCACACTCCGTGAGAGCCGCGCCTTCGACGGCTACGGTCAGACCACGGCGGTCTCCGACGAAGGCGACACGAACGTCACCGGTGACGAGCAGTGCACCCGCACCACCTACGTCACCCCGGACACCGCCAACTGGCTCATCGGCTATCCGCAGTCCGTTCAGTCCGCCAGCACGCTCTGCACCACGGACGCCACACCGGCGACCGTCACCGGCGAAACCCGTACTGCCTACGACGGCCGACCCCTCGGATCCGCACCGGAGCCGGGCAAGGGCAATGCCACCACTCTGGAGGCCCTGGACCGCTACGACGGCGGCACTCCGCACTATCTGACGGCCAGGAGCACCGCGTACGACCAATACGGCCGCGTGACGTCGGTCAAGGACGTCAACAACGCCGAGACCACGACGTCCTACACCCCGGCGAACGGCAGCCAGCCCACCGTCGTCCAGTCCACCAACCCTAAGCAGTTCACGAGCATCACCACCTACGACGGCCTGCGCGCCCTCCCGGTGAAGATCGTCGATGTCAACAACCGCACCACCCACGCCGACTACGACGCCCTCGGCCGCACCGCGGCCGTATGGAACCCGGGCCGGGAAAAGAGCGTTTCGCCCAGCGAGACGTACGCGTACACCATCGAACCGGGCAGGCAGCCCGCCGTCACGACCAGGACCCTGCTGGAAGGCGGTGACTACCGCACCAGCATCTCGCTGTACGACGGCCTCCTGCGCCCGCGTCAGGTCCAGGAAGAGGCGCACGGCGCCAACACCGCCCATGATGGCGGCCGCAACATCACCGACAACTTCTACGACAGCCACGGCCGCGTGTACCGCGCCAACGCCGCGTACCACGCCGACGGGACGCCCGAGGCGGCACTCTGGATCGGCCTGGACAACAAGGTCCCGTCCCAGACGGAGACCGAGTTCGACGGCCTTGACCGCCCGACGGCCGGCATCTTCAAGTCCCTGAACGTGGAGAAGTGGCGCACCGTCACGCGATACGGCGTGAACTGGACCGCGACGACCCCGCCCGACGGAGGCACGCCCACGCTCACCGTGACCGACGCCCACGGGAGAACGTCCGAGGTCCGGCACTACAAGAGCGGAAGCCCGGACTACGACGCTCCCGCGTCGGCGTACGAGTCCCTGAAGTATTCCTACGACCCGGCCGGCGAGCTCACCCGGCTCACGGATGCCGCGGGCAACGCCTGGAACTGGGAGTACGACCTGCTCGGTCGCCAGACCAAGGCGGTCGACCCGGACAAGGGCACCAGCACCAGGACGTACAACCCCGACAGCACGCTCGCCACTGTCACCGACGCCCGCGGCAAGACGCTTGCCTATACCTATGACATCCTCGGCCGCAAGACCGCGATGTTCGACGGCTCCACCACGGGAACGAAGATCGCCGAATGGGCCTACGACACCCTTCCCGGCAGCAACGGCCTGGCCACCGGCAGCACCCGCTGGGAGAACGGCAAGGCGTACACTACCGCCGTCACGGGATTCGACGGCGCGGCCCGGCCGACCGGAACCATCGTCACCATCCCGGACAGTGAAGGACTCCTGGCCGGCACCTACAGCACCGCCCAGACCTACACGCCCGACACCGGTCTGGTGAACACCACGACCTATCCGGCCGGTGGCGGACTCCCGCAGGAGACCGTCCGCCGCAACTACACCCCGCTGGGCCTGCCCACCTCGGTGAGCGGCAGCCGGGTGTACTCCCTCGGCAACTCCTACTCGCCGCTGGGCCAGGTTCAGCAGAGCGTCACCGGTGACATCGGGTCCAGGGCGGTCCAGACCTACGTCTACGAGGACGCGACCCAGCGTCTCGCCCTGGTCCAGACTGACCGGGAGAAGAGCGGACCGCAGACCCTCGACAAGAAGGCCTACACCTACAACCCGGTCGGCAACATCACGCGGGTCCGCGACGACCGCGACAACGCGGCCGTCACGGACACCCAGTGCTACACGTACGACTTCGCCCAGCGCCTGACCAACGCCTGGTCATCGACCGACGACTGCGTTGCCGCGCCGACGGCGACCAACGACCCGCGCGTCGGTGGGGTCGACCCGTACTGGAGCAGCTACACCTACGACGCGGCCGGCAACCGCACCCAGGCGACCAACCGCACCTTCGGCGCCGCCCCCGGCCCGCTGATGGACACCAGCAAGGTGAGCTCCGTCGCCATCGCGGGTGACGGCCAGACCAGTGCCGTGGCGATCGCCGACGGCCAGGTCTACCTGGCCCAGCAGCGTGCCGATGGCACGTGGGCCAACTTCGAGAACCTGCACAAGACCCAGGCAGGGCCGCTGCCCGCGCCTGTCGACTTCGTCGCTGCGGCCTGGGCCGACAACACCCTGCAGATCATGGCCGTCGCCGGCGGCAGGGTCTGGCACACCCTGCGCGGCGCCGATGGCAAGTGGGGAGGGTGGGGCGATGTCACCAGCGTGGTCGGGTCCGTCCCGAACCCGAGCCAGCTGTCCCTGTCCGCCACCGCCTCCGGCCTGGAGGTCCTCGCCCTGTCCGACGGCGTGCTCAAGCACACCCTGCGCAAGCCCGACGGCAACTGGGCAACTTGGGGCAACGTCTACGGCGAGACCGGCAGCCTCACCGGAGCCACCCGCGTCACCAGCGCGGCCACCGGTTCCGGCCTTGAAGTCATCGTGATCGCGGGTGACAGGCTCTGGCACACCATCCGCTTCGGTAACGGCGTCTGGCAGAAGTGGGGCGACGTCTACGGCGCCACCGGCGCTCTCACCTCGCCCACCGGCGTCACCGCCACCGCCACCGGCGCCGGCCTCGAAGTCGCCGCCATCGCCGGCGGGAGCATCTGGCACACCCTGCGCAAGCCCGACGCCACCTGGGCGGGCTGGGGCAACGTCAGCCAGGTCGTCGGCCAGCTCAGCCAGCCGCTGTCCGCAGCGGTCGTCAGCTCCTCGGGCGACCTCAAGCTCATCACCGCCGCCGGAGGAACCCTCAACTACACCAAGCGGGCCTACGCCACCGGCAGCTGGACCCCCTGGGGCCAACTCACC
>NZ_JBIVVI010000500.1:0-6213 GCF_044757675.1 Kitasatospora sp. NPDC091257 | reverse complement strand
GTGCCGGCCGGGGCGCCGGCCGGGGTGTCCGCGCGGGCGTGGACGCCGGCGGGTGAGCGCCCGGTGCCCGACGGCGGCGTGGACCCGTCGACACCGCTGCGGCACGTGCTGGAGATCAACGGTTCGGCGCGGGACCTGCCCGAGGGGCCCGAGCTGGGCTTCGTCCTGGAGTCGCCGGGCGGGCTGCTCACCGGGGCGGAGCTGGGCGATCTCGCCGGGCGCTGGCGGGCGGTGCTGGAGGGCCTGGTGCGGCACGCCGCCGAGGGGTCCGGGGGCCACACCCCGTCGGACTTCTCGCTGATCTCGCTGGGGCAGGAGGACATCGACGAGTTCGAGTCGGCCTTCGGCGGTGCGGGCGAAGGCCGGGACGAGGGCAGGGGCGAGGGCAGGGGCGAGGGCGAGGGCCGGGGCTGAGCGGGTCGCGCCGGCGCGGGCGTCGGAGCGGCTCCGGAGGGGGCCGGTTCAGCGCCCGCGCCACACGGGTGCGCGTTTCTCGGCGAAGGCGCGCGGTCCCTCCCGGGCGTCCTCGCTGGCCCGGCGGACCTGCTCCCAGTGGTAGCGGGTGGTGAAGGCCTGCTCCAGCGGCAGGTCGACCGAGCGCAGCACGGCCTCCTTCAGGGCGCGTTGGGACAGGGGGGCGCAGCGCAGCAGGTCGGCCGTCCACCGCTCGACGCAGGCGTCCAGCTGGTCGTCCGGGACGACCTCGTTGACCAGTCCGAGGGCCAGTGCCTCGTGGGCCGACATCCGGCGCCCGGTCAGCAGGTAGCCCATCGCGGCCTTGAGCGGGATCTGCCGGGCCAGCCGGAAGGCCCCGCCCGCGCCGGGGATCAGGCCGAGGGCGGCTTCGGGCAGGGCGAAGACGGCGCTCTGTGCGGCGATCACCAGGTCGCAGGCGAGGACGAGTTCGAAGCCGCCGCCGAGGGCGTGGCCGCGGACCCGGGCCAGGACGGGTTTGGACAGCGTGAAGCGGTCGGTCAGGCGGGGCGAGCCCGGCTGGCCCCGGGAGCCGAAGCTCGTCGGCGGGTGTCCCTCGCGGTCGAGCCGGGCCCGTTCCTTGAGGTCCTGTCCGACGGAGAAGGCGCGCTCGCCCGCGCCGGTCAGCACGACCAGCCGCACCTCGTCGTCGCGTTCGACCTCGTCCCAGACCGCGCCGAGTTCGGCGTGCATCCGCTGGTCCATCGCGTTGAGGACGTGGGGCCGGTTCAGGGTGACGCGTGCGACGTGGCCGGCCCGCTCGTAGAGCACGGGCCGGTCCGTCGCGGGCCGCGGTGCTGCGGGTTCCTGTGCCGCGGGTGGCGGCGTCGCGGGGTCCACGCGGGCAGGCTACCGGTGGGGGCGGGCCGTCGGGCGCAGGCCGTGCCGCGGCGCCGCGGCCCGGTCAGCCGTCGCTGCCGATCGAGCAGTTGGGGTCGGGGGCGTGGCCGAGGGGCCAGGCGAGGGTGTCCAGGACGGCGTTCCTGGTGGCCGGGTCGAGGTGGACGACGGGCACGGCCTTGTTGTACGGGTTGCCGTACTGGTCGAGGCAGATCCAGCCGCTGGCGCCGTCGACCCGGTTGTCGCCGTGCAGCCGTCGCCAGCTCTGGACGACGTCGTCCGTCGAGGGCGTCCTCACGTTCCCCACCGTCTGGTTGCGGATGCCCGCAATGGCGGTGGAGACCGAGTCGTAGGTGATGATCACGCGGCCGTCGCGCAGGTCGGCGGGGCCGATCGCGTCGGGTGCCTTGGTGTCGGGCTCGCCCAGCAGGTCGGCCAGCTCCTTCGAGGCGGCCTTGGAGCCGCCGGGGCCCTCGGTGCTCTTCTCCCCGAAGGTGTCGGGGTGGGCGAGGGCGGTGTAGCGCACGGTGATGCCGGCGCCCGTGCTGAGGGCGTCCCACTTGTCGGCGAACTTCTCGTCGACCATCAGGGTGGAGGCGTGCGAGCCGGTGACGACCGTGTAGTGCTTGTTGCACTTCCGGTTGCCCAGTTCGACCAGGAACTGGCGCAGTTGGACCGGGCGGCCGGCGAAGTAGAGGGTCGTGGCGGCGGAGGTGCAGATGCTCGGCACCATCTGGTGGAAGTCGTTGGCGAGGTTGCCCTCGTCGTTGAAGTCGGGCGGCGACTGGTAGGTCTCCGGGGCGTTGGGGGCGCCCTTGGTGAGCTTCTCGAAGGTCTGGCGCAGGGTGGCGAGGTAGTTGTCGTTGTCGCGGGTGTCCTCGATCACCAGGGCCTCTTCGGGCTTGATGGCCGCCCCGTACGAGGTGAGGGCGCCGGCCTGGTCGGCGTTGCCGGGGGCGATGCGCGCCAGTCCCGGGTAGCGGCGCGGGTCGGCGGCGGTGTTCTTGATGTCGTCCGCGGTCATGGGGCCGGCGACGACCGGGATGTGCTTGTCCGCGGTGAGGTAGCGCACGGCCTGTTCGGTCTCGGCGATGCTGATGTTGATGCCCGTGACGGCCCGCAGGTTCTGCTTCCCGTCGGCCGCGGCCTGCGCCAGCTGGTCGGCGACGGCGCGCCACTGGAGGTAGCCGCGGCCGGGGTTGGCCAGCACCAGCCGGATCGGGGGCTGCCGCTTGTTCTTGTTCCTGTCGTCGTTGGCCCAGTGCTGGGCCAGGTAGGCGCCCTGCACCTGTTCGACCAGTTCGCGCCGTTCGGCGGGCGCGGCGGAGGTCATGGGGATCATCAGGGCGACGGTGACGGGCGAGCTGTCGGCCACGCGGTCGTTCTCGGCCTTGATGCGGGCGGTGACCTGCTTCAGCTCGTCGGTGAAGACGTAGGCGCCGTCGGTGACGCCGACGCACTCGTGCCGGTCCCCGCGCCGCTCCACGCCGGGGGCGCAGGAGGGGTCGTCGACCAGCAGGTACTCGTATCCCAGATAGCCCCCGGCGGCCAGGACGGCGGCGGCGAGGACGGCCGCCAGCGCGCGGTTCAGGGGACCGTCGGGCAGAACGCTCATGGTCGGGGGTCTCCTCAGATCGGGAGGTGGGGGGCCTGGACCCAGCGCCGCAGGAGCTGCGGCCAGGTCTCGTACGCGTGGAAGAACACCGTCTGGTGGGCGGCCCCGGCGAGCTGGGCCAGGGTGAGCAGTTGCAGCTGGACGCTCCCGATCAGCCGCTCGTCGGGCGGTGCGAGCGGGTGCGACTGCTGCCACAGCGCGTCGACGAGGAACTCGACCGCCTGGTGCACGGGGGTGCCGGCGCCCCCGCAGGCCGGGCAGTCCTCGGGCTGGGCCGCGAGGGCGGTCAGGTTCCGGGGCGGGTGCGGCGCGGCGCAGACCAGGTTGAGGGCGGTGAGCCAGCCGGCCGTGTCGTGGCCGGCCAGGCGCCGGTGGAGGGCGCGCACGACGGTGCCCGTGTCGAGGACGGCGAGGGAGTGGTGCAGGAAGCGGTCGTCGGACGGGGCGGCGTTGCGCGGGGCCACGGCCTGCGGGTCGGCGGTCTGCGGGTCGGCGGCCTGCGGGGCGTAGCGGTCGCAGAGGGTCTCGTGGATGTCGTGCCACCGCTCGGCCCCGGGGGTCGCGTCGAGCGCGGTGACCAGGCGGTGGCCGAGCAGGGCGCGCAGGGTGGGGTCGCCGACGAACGGCGCGCCGGTGCCCGGCCACGGGTGGGCGCCCCAGTGGTCGTGCTGCAGCAGCTGTCTGGTCGTCTGGACGCGCAGGGTCCCGTTGTCGCCGGGCGGGTAGTGGGCGTCGAGCGCGTGGGCGGCGTCCTCGTCGAGCGCCGGGGCGAAGTTGGTCAGGCGCTCCCGGGCGGTGTCGTCGGGGACCAGGAGGCGCAGCAGCCGCTCGTGCGCCGGCGTGTCGGGCTCGTCCTCGGCGGGCAGGTCGAACAGGGTGCGCGGGTCGGGGCTCTGCCCGAGGCGCACGGCCCGTCGGACGGCCTGGACCAGGGCGTGGGCGATGCCGGCCCGGCCCGCGCTGAGGCGGTGGATCAACTGGGCGATGTCGGGCCCGGGGTGGTCCGTGCCGAACATCCACGTGACCTCGTCGAGGGTCAGCTGGGCCAGCGGCAGCCGCAGGGTCCAGCCGGCCGGTGTCTGCGGCCGGTCCTCGCGCCAGAACGGGCCGGTGGCGTTGCGTGTCGTCGCGGTGGTGCTCTCGGGGTCGGGGGTGGCCGGTTCCGGTGCCAGGACGGTGACGACCACGCCCGGCCGCGTCCGGACCGTCTCCTCGTGCCAGACCCGGGTCAGCATGTCCAGGACCGGGCGGCCGAGCGGGGTGTGGGCGTTGTCCAGGAGCAGCAGCGGGCGCGGCAGCCGGTTCCTCAGGCGCGCCCAGGTGTAGTGGTCGTCGATGTCCGCCAGGAGGGCGGCCATCAGGTGCCGCTCGGCGCGCTCGCGGTCGTGCGCGTTGCCGCGGAAGCCGCGGGCGAGCTCGGAGAGCTGGACGTTCGCCTCGCCCTGGGCGCTGACCCGCCGTTCGGCCCACCAGCGCAGGCCGTTCTTGTTGGCGCGGGCGCCGAGCAGTTCGGTGGCGACGATGTCGGCGAGCGAGGCGACCAGTTCGTTGACCCCGGGGCCCAGCCCGGCCGCGGTGCCGAGGTTCGGGGCGACCTGTCTGATCCATTTCGCCACCTTGTCCCGGCGCACCTGGGCGTCGGGCTGGCTCTCGCGCAGCAGACTCTCCAGGCGCCGGCCGGCGGCCTCCAGTTCGCCGAGCCCGACGGTCTGCCAGCTGGTGACCGCCAGCAGGCCCTGGGTGAGCCGGGGGAAGGACAGGCCCGCGCCGAACCTGTTCGCCCGCCGGCTCAGCTCGTACCGCAGGTGGAAGAGCAGGTCCGAGGTGTGGGAGGCGTTGCTCAGCCGGGGGGCCTCGTTCTCGGCGGGCAGGGCGAGGCCGGGGCGGCCGAAGTCCGCGCGCCCGAGGTCCGCGTAGGCCTGGGGCAGGCGCTCGGCGTACCGCACCTCCAGGGTCTTCAGGAGGGTGGTCCTGCCGGTCAGGCGCCCGCCGGAGCACTCGATGAGCAGGGGGATCCCGGCCGGGATGCGCAGCCGGGTGCCGCCCCCGGGTTCGGGCCCCGACAGTTCGAGGCCGACCAGCGAGGGAACGACGGCCTTGAACACAGCCGCCCGTCCGTCCAGAACCACCGCGACCCCCCTGTCCTCCGGCGCGGCGGGAGTACGCCACGCCGGATGGAGAATAGGGGAACCGGTCGGTCCGCCACAGGTGTATCGCCGCGGACCCGGCCCTGGGTTGCCAATTCGTGACTCGCCTGATACTCCGTCAGATTTCCTGCGGGGGCGGGCTGGTGGGAATGGTGCTTCCCGTGGTGCCTGTGGTGCCGGTGGTGCCGGTGGGACGGGGGCGGCGCCGGGTCAGCCGATGGGGCCGGTCCAGGCGACGGTCTTGCGCTGGAGCAGGAGGCCGTAGGTGAACTCGACCGAGATCCGGTCCGTGCCGTTCGGCAGGGCGTACGCGTACACGCCGGTGGCCTCCTGCCCCGGGGCCAGCGAGCCGGTGATGAGCTTCAGCTTGTCGCTCCCGTCGCTCAGCGAGAAGAGGAGGGCACCCTTGGCGTCCCTGACCGTGGGCAGTCCCGATCCGTTGAGCGGGAGCTCCTGGGATCCGGTGTTGACGACGGTGATCCTCAGCTGGACGATCCTGGCGTCCTTGGGCGGCTGGTACACGGTCAGGAGCGGGGAGTACGGCTCCGGCGCGGCCGTCGTGACCTTCAGCCCGTCCTCGTAGGTGTAGGTCTGGCCGAACGACAGGTGCCGGGCCCGCTCCTCCGCGGCCGCCTTCTCCTTCTCGGCCTCGATCCGCTTCAGCTCCGCGTCGATCCGCTGCTTCTCCTGGGCGGCCCGTTCCTGGGCGGCCTTGGTCGCGGCCTCGGAGCGGGCGCGCGCGGCGTCCGCCTCGGCCCGCCGCTCCTCGTTGACCGCCTGCACCCGGGAGACGACGAACACCCCGGCGCCGACCGAGACCAGCAGGCCGGTGACGCCCAGGATCACGCCCGCCAGGGCCATCCCCCGGTTGGTCGCCGTGCCCTTGCGCGCGTAGCCCAGGCCGATGACGCCGAACACGACGGCGAGCAGGGCCGGCAGCCAGGACAGCCAGAACAGGATGACGACCAGGCCGAGAACGACGCCGACGATGCCGAGCACCAGGGCGGCGATGCCCAGGCCGTTGCGGGGCTGCGGGGCGGGCATCGGCATCGGGTACGGCGGCCAGTACGGCACGCCGGGCGCGGGCGCCGCGCCCGGGGCGGGCGGCATGCCCGGGGCCCCGGCGGGGGCGGGAGC